>NZ_AYMH01000043.1:0-194644 GCF_000633475.1 Bacillus sp. H1a
TGTATACATCTTTTTTCTTTGAATATATTTTTAGTAAAGGATGGTGGCATGGTATGCAAAAAGTGATTCAATATTTCTGCTTTACATTATTTATCATCTTATTATTATTTGTCGGAGTAAAAATTCAATTTTATTTAGATACAGACGCGCAAGTGAATTTTAACGTTTACCCAAGATTATTCTACTTTACACTCTTCCCTCTTTTGGTCGGCATTTTATTACGATTCCTTCAATCCATTAATCGCGAAACGAGTAAACAAAACTGGAGCTTTCAGCCGGATAAATTTATTGCTATTACAATACCTACAATATTAATTTCCTTTTCCCCAGCCCTACTCTTTTCACCACTTGGCGAATACCTACCGTATTTAGTTAATATTATTCTTGTAAATACAACTTTCGTTACCATTATTAGTTTAATAGCTGGTTACTCACTCTTAGATTGCTTTATACAAAGGGACAAGACAATTAGTAAGGAATACAACTAAGTGATATCCCACTTTCACTTTATTATGCAAGTCAAGGGTAGTTCTCTCCTGACTTGTTTTTTGTTTCTGTAGGAAAGAATAATAATACAGTTATCGAATAATATTCGGAGGAATTTCAGTAGGCTTATTACATTTAGCAAAAGAACCAAATAATCAATTTTAAGTGTAGTTGGTTATGGTGGTTTATTTATTAGTGCAATACTCCTTGTGAGAGTTGCTATACATGCGGTGAGAAAGTTCAAGTAAACAAAAAAGGAGAACCTGATAATAAAGGCTCTCCTTTTTTGTTATCTCACCTTTTCATTTACATACTCCATAATCTGCTCCGCTTTAATAAATCTTTCTTTGTATGCCTCAGGTACTTCTTCTACTTTCATTCCACCCGTTGATTTTGTTTTTACTTGTACTATTTCATATGTCATTAAAGCTTCCACATAGCGATCAAACTCTTCTGGTGTTAATACTTCTTCACTAGATTTATGACCGTTTAATTTATCAAAGTATGGTTGAAGTCCCATACTTATCTTTTTCATTTCTTCCCTTTTCTTCGGTGATAACTGATCATAATCAATATTACCGTTTGAATCTCCATACTCAAGCTTTGCATTTGTTAATTTCTTTAGTTCTTTTGTAAACTTTTCATATTCCTTTGCACCTATTTCATCTTTCGCCTGTGATAACTTTGCACTAAAACGCATATATCCTTCTAATGTCATAGCTCCAGCATGCTTCTTTAAATTCTCAAAAGATCCGTATATACCATCTGCCATAATAGATTGATAAGCAAAACCCGTTGTCGGAATTAAAAATGCTGCTGCAAGCACTCCTGCTATAAGGCGTTTCTTCCTTTTACTCCCCCCGCGCTTCATCTTAATTTGAACGATTACTTTTTCTTTTAACTCCGGCGGGGCTACAATTCCCTTCGCTTCTTCTTGTATAGATTCTCTAACTCTACAATCTAAACTCATTTCACATTCCCTACCTCTCCTAAAAAGATATCTTCTACTTGCTCTTTCTGGCGTAGTTTCTTTAAAGCCGCATGAATTCTAGATTTCACGGTACCGATTGGAATATGTAATATATGTGCTACTTCTTCTTGTGAGTAATCGTGTAAATATCTTAAAATAATAACTTGTTTCAATTTATACGGTAATTTATGTATGAGCTCGATTAGTTTTTGATTTGATATTTTACTTACAATATCGTTAGAAAAATCAATTTGTACTGGTTTTCTTTGCTCTTCTGCTTTTTTTACAATCCGTAGCCGCATCCACCTCTTTCTTCTATAAGAATGAATTTGTTTAATCGCAAGTCCAATTAGCCAAGGACGAAATGGCTTCTCGCTATCATATTTACGAAGCGATTCATATAGCTGTATGTATATTTCTTGAACGACGTCATCTACATCCGTTTTGTCTTCTATTAAAAAATGTGCTGTCTTATATACTTCTTGAATCGTTTTATCATACAATTCGCCATACGCTTCTTTATTACCTGATAGAGTTAATTGAATTAAATCTGCATAATCTATTTCATCCTTCATGTAACACCCCTCCTTTGTCTTATACTATATATTGGCAAGTAAATGATATTTCGTTCGATTTTTTTCAAAGGTTTTTATATAAAGTGAAACTTTAATCAGTGGGGGATTGTCCATCCCCCACTGATTATTAGCCCACACCAATCTGGCTTTTAGGCGGGAGTCTTACTACACGTTAATGCGGGATAAATTAATATAATAATGCAATGCCTTCATAAGTTTCACTTATAACCGTGCATAACAATTATATAATTTTCCAATTCCTAATGAAGATTTAAAATGATTTATATAGCAAAATTTAGGGGGATATATGATGAAAGCTATCGTTGTAACTTCGTTCGGTGGTCCTGAAGTGATGAAATATACAGATGTGGGCATTCCGACTATTTCAGAAAATCAAGTATTAATTCGCATTGTTGCTACTAGTGTTAATTTCGCCGATATTAAATCACGCTATGGCAAAAAAGGAAACAAAGCATTACCTTTTATTCCAGGGATAGATGCAGCTGGTATTGTAGAACGTGTAGGTTCTAATGTAAAAAACATTCACCCTGGACAGCGTGTAATTGCTTTCCCTCAAAATGGCTCTTACGCTGAATACGTTGTCGCAAACGAAAATCTCACTTTCGTTTTACCTGATGAAGTCGATTTCCAAACTGCTGCGGCTTGTCCGATCGTATCTTTTACAAGCTATAATTTACTCGCAAATGTGGCCAGACTGCAAAAAGATGAAGCAGTTCTAATCCATGCAGCTGCTGGTGGAATTGGTACTACAGCAATTCAACTTGCAAAACTATTAGGAGCTGGAAAGGTTATCGGTACTGTCGGAAGTGAAGCGAAAAGAAAAATTTCTTTAGACGCTGGCGCTGATTATGTTATATGCAATCAAAATGAGGATTTCGTAGAGAAAGTTAATGATCTTACAAACGGAGAAGGTGTTAATGTTATTTTAGATTCTATTTCTGGTACTGTGTCAGAGAGAAGTTTAGATTGCCTTGCTTATTATGGTCGTCTTGTCCATTTCGGTAATGCTAGTGGAGAAGTTGGTAATTTTCGAACGAAAGATTTACATGCAAGTTGTCGTTCTATACTCGGTTTTAGCTTTGGCACTACACGGAAAAAACATCCCGAATCTCTCAAAGAAACTGCAAATCAAGTTTTCCGTTATTTACGTGATGGAAGTTTACTAATTAAAGCTACGAAATCTTTTCCTCTTCAAGATGCAGGGAAAGCACATGAATGGGTCGAAAGTAGACAAAGTACAGGGAAAGTAATACTAAACGTTCAGACAGCTCCCTAAAATGAATACATGAAATCGAGGTGTCATTCATGGGATCACGAATTATGCATGTTATTATCGCTAACGGTATTGCCGAGAAACTATCTATTCAAGATAAAACTTCTTTCTTACTCGGAGGTGTAGCTCCTGATGCTGTTCATTCAAAAGACGAAAAAGGAACTTCACATTTTTACGCTGGTACAACGAAGAACTATACGAGAAGAATAGATTACGAATCATTTATTCATAAATACGAAAAGCATATGGACTCCCCTTTTCTTTTAGGCTATTATACCCACCTCATTTCCGATGATAATTGGCTAAATGGATTTTTTCTACCTTGGCTCAAAAACAGAATTGAGAACGACGAAGCCATCGCACCTATGTACTATAACGATTTTAAATTATTGAACGCAAAGTTGTTGCATCATTATGATAAAGAACAACAGCTCTTCTCCCTTCTTAATCAAGAGGCTCACATTGTGAATATCGAGGAAGTGTCAGAAGAGAACGTTTTAGCTTTTCGGCAATATATTTTTGAGGATATGCTATATCCTGAGCAACACTTGCACGAAAACTTACAAGTGTTTACATTTGATCAAATCGTTGGTTATATTGAGACTGCAATTGAAAAAGGAGTATTTTATATCGAGCAACTCTCTAGTAGAAAATTCACTTCAAATATTTAATCCCCCTCATTACATACGAGGGGGATTTTCACATAACAATACCATTATTTTTTCTTTTCCATTACTGCAAAGTAATTCCCTTCACTATCCGCAAAGTTAAACACTTTACCAGAAGGCATGGTTACCATTTCTCCAACTGTAACATTTTTATTTGTTAGATCTTTATATAGTTGATCAAGGTTTTCTGAGAAGAACATTAAAGACGGTGTACCAAGATTCAATTCCGGACTCATTTTAGAAATAACTTCTTTATTATGTAGTATGATACTCGTTTCAGCATCATTGGTTGGAGCGATTTCAATCCATCTCATTCCTTGCTTGTTATCTTCCTCTGCAATTACATGAAACCCTACTTTTTCAGTCCAAAAATTTACTGCCTCATCTTGATTATTTACATATAACATAATTTGTCCAACTTTATGAATCATTTGTTATCCCCCTAATGGTTTTTATATTCTATGTAGCTTTCTACAGTTACTATTATTAATCCTTTTTCATTCATATGTACTTCTTCACAAAATTTATCGACTTACTCATCCCATCAAGCTGGTCAATATAATTATTTCTTTCAATTATGTTATACCCGTCGAATCCGATTTTATTTAATGCCTTGAAGAATGTATCAAAATCCACTTCACCATTTCCTGCCGCGACTTCTATATACTCACTTAAACCATTTCTTTTTACTTCTTTACAATCTTTAATGTGCGTTTGTACTATATACTCTTTTAACAGAAATAAACTCTCTATCGGATTTTCATTTACTTCACTTATTATATTTGCTGGGTCAAAGTTAACAGCTAGTCCATTTGAGCTTATATTTTCTAAAAATCTTTTTAACACTATTGCTTTTTCAGATCCCGTCTCAATGGCAAAGACTCCCCCTAATCTTAATGATAAATTCCCTATCTCATAACAAGTCCTTTGCATCTTATCATATCGCTCGCTCTTTTCATCATCTGGAATTTTTCCAATGTGAGCCGTTATTATATTTTCTCCTAATTCTAATCCCCTATCAGCAACACGTTTCAACGGCTCTATTACACTTTCAACTTCCGCCCCTACAATTCCACTTTCTCCAAAACTAATTGCTAATGACGGAACTTTAATTCCATTAAAAAATAAGCTTTTCTTTAAATTAGCCCATTCTACCTTTGAAATATTAGCTAAGTTAAAATCCCTATTCATAGCATATAGTTGAATATAGCCTAACCCCCATTCTCTCGCCTTTTTTATTCCTTCATTTACTTCAATATGTTTTGTATTTAAAAACATTCCTAATTTCCTGTTCATAAATGTACCTTCTTTTTATTATTTCGTATCATGTTAATATTCGACTCTTTTTATGTTACTTCCTTGTACAAACTAAACTAGAAATGCTACACCTTTATCAATATTCCCTGTAGAATCGTTAATATTTTTAAAGTTACGATAGATGAAATTTTAATAATCGTTAATAAAATTTCATCTATTATTCCACAACAAAAAAGACGTAACTATACATAGTTACGTCTTTCCAATCATTTATCTAGGCTTTTTCTTACCAGTAAAAGCTGGTTTCTTTTTCTTTGGTGCTTTCGGTTTCGTTTCTACAAATGATCCTTTGAACATTTCTTGTTTCGTAAATACGATACCTAATTTTTTCGCAAATTGCAGTAATTTACGCTCTTCTTGTGCTGTTACAAGAGAAACAACCGTTCCTTCTTTACCCATACGTCCTGTACGTCCTGAACGGTGAATGTATTGGTCTACTGTATCTGGTAACTCTAAGTGAATTACATGTGTTAAATCGTCGATATCTAATCCACGTGCAGCGATATCAGTAGCAAGTAATATTTCTAATTTCCCGCTGCGGAACGCACGCATCGTTGCCTCACGCTCTTGTTTGCTCGCCTCTGCATGAAGAGCTGCTGCTTTCATTTTACGGAATTTCAGTTTCTCAGTAATTTCATCTAAACGGAATGGATCGTTTAAGAAGGCTACTGCTTTTACATTTCCCATATGCATAATTCTTCTAATATAATCATTTTTTTCACGACGTTCACAAACGATATACGTATGTTCAACTAGGCTCTGTGTCTCTGAACGTGTTACACGTACTAATTGTGGTTCGACTGTCAAATCACGTGCCGCATCTTCTGCCGCTTTTGTCATTGTCGCCGAGAAGAATACTAATTGACGATCGCGCATCGTTGATTTAATTACATCCTGCACAGCGCCCATCATTTTTTGTTTTACAATTTGATCAAATTCATCAAATACAATCGTTTTCACTTCATGCATCTTTAACTTTTTCATACGAATTAATTCTAAAATACGGCCTGGTGAACCGACAATAACTCTCGGATGTTTCTTTAATTTTTCCACTTGGCGCTTAATGTCTGCACCACCAATTAAAGATGCACCTGAAATATCAGTTCCCGCTGTAAACTTTTGAACTTCTTCATGAATTTGCATAACAAGTTCACGAGTTGGCGCTAAAATTACAACTTGGGGTTGTTTAACTTCAGGATTAATTTTATGTAAAAGGGGTAATAAGTACGCTAATGTTTTTCCTGTTCCAGTTGGAGATTCAGCTATAACGTCTTGTCCTTCTAAAATAGTTGGAATTGCTTGTTTTTGAATTTCAGTTAACTCTTTAAAACCAGCCTTCTCCCAAGCTTGTTGTAAAAATGGTTGCATATCTTTTATCATTTGTTTTTCTCCTTTATCTCTATTTTTGAAGAAAATGTTGTATTGTTCGCACCGTTTCTATCATGTGTGAAATAACAGCTATTAAATCATCAACATGGTCTTCTGTAATCGCTTTTTGAAATAGAACCTCTACCTTATTATGATATGAAATCGCTTGCTTATTATATTCGTATGAAATTTTCTGCGTAATCATTCGCTCTTTTCCCCATATAGAATGTAATAAATTTTCAATTTCTTTACATCCTATCTCAGGGTGCTCCATTTCGAACGAGAATCCCAGCTTCATTTCACAACCTGGTATAAACTGAGGTACTTCTAATATTTCACCCGATAAGTTCTTTGCATCTACAGATAGTGAAAATGTCGCTTCTACCATCGTTTTAAATGTTTCAGTTAGTTGAAATGAAATACTATGCATACGACTTAGTGAAGCAAGGTCCATCACATCTTTTCGATCTGTTACGAGAATATCACCGTGTAAATCGAAATCATAGACAGCTCCTTCCACGATTACCTTTAAATTTTCAAAAGCAGTTGGATCAAACATAATTTCCTCCAAAAAACAGGCGCCTTTCTATGGAAAGGCGCCACTTGATGTATATATAGTTTACAGATAAACGAGATGAATTACAACCTTTTAGAATAAACCTACTGCTTTTCCATCTTCGTTTACATCCATTTGAAGCGCAGCTGGCTGTTTAGGAAGTCCTGGCATTGTTAACATTGTTCCTGTTAACGCAACGATGAACCCTGCACCGATAGATGGTTTCAATTCACGAATTGTAACGATAAAATCAGATGGGCGACCTAATTTTGTTGCATCATCAGAAAGAGAGTATTGTGTTTTCGCCATACATATCGGTAGGTTACTCCAACCTTCTCCTTCAAATTGAGCTAATTGCTTGCGCGCTTTCGGAGCAAATTCAATATCTTTTGCGCCGTACACTTTTTGAGCAATTGTACGAATTTTTTCTTCTAGTGGTAATTCTAATTCATAAAGTGGTGCGTAGTTATTCTCACCTTTTTCAATTTCTTTTAACACTTTCTCAGCAAGGTCAACTCCGCCTTGGCCACCCTTCTCCCAAACTTCAGTTAAGGATACTGCATAGCCACGCTCATTGCACCACTCTTGTAAGTATGCAACTTCTGCATCTGTATCTGTAATGAACTTGTTAATTGCAATTACGAATGGAACACCGAAGCTTTGAATTGTTTCAACATGTTTCTGTAAGTTTTCCATTCCTTTTGCTAACGCATCTACATTTTCTTCTTTTAATTGATCTTTCGCCACACCACCGTGCATTTTAAGCGCACGAATAGTCGCAACAATGACTACCGCTTCTGGCTTAATACCAGCTGCACGTGCTTTAATGTCTAAAAACTTCTCAGCACCTAAATCAGCACCAAATCCAGCTTCTGTAATAACATAATCACCCAATTTTGCTGCCATTGTCGTAGCGATAACACTGTTACAACCGTGAGCGATATTCGCAAATGGTCCGCCATGAATGATAGCTGGTGTATTTTCTAATGTTTGTACTAAGTTCGGTTTTAATGCGTCTTTTAGTAGAAGTGTTAACGCACCTTCTACGCCTAAATCTTTAACTGTTACAGGTTGATTTGCAAAATTATAAGCGACCACGATGCGAGATAGACGTGCTTTTAAATCTTGAATATCTGTTGCAAGGCAGAATACAGCCATGATTTCAGATGCTACTGTAATATCAAAACCATCTTCACGTGGTACACCTTGAACCGGTCCACCAAGGCCAATTACTACGTTACGAAGGGCACGGTCATTTAAGTCTACACAACGTTTCCAAACAATCTTACGCGTATCAATTCCAAGTACGTTTCCTTGTTGGATGTGATTATCAATAAACGCCGCTAATGCATTGTTGGCAGTTGTAATCGCATGGATATCACCAGTAAAGTGAAGGTTTATATCTTCCATTGGTACTACTTGTGAAAAACCACCACCTGCTGCTCCACCCTTTAATCCCATTGTTGGTCCAAGAGATGGTTCGCGAAGCGCAATTACTGTTTTCTTACCAATTTTATTAAAAGCTTGACCTAAACCAACTGTTACTGTTGATTTACCTTCTCCTGCTGGAGTTGGGTTAATCGCTGTTACTAAAACAACTTTACCGTCTTTCTCATCTTGTAAGCGCTTAAAAATTTCAAGAGATAACTTACCTTTATAATGTCCGTATGGCTCTAATTCTTCTTCTAAAATATTCAACTCAGCTGCAATTTCTTGAATTTTCTTCATACTTGCTTCTTGTGCGATTTCAATATCAGATTTAACTGTTGTAGTAGTTGTCATATACCCTAGTCCCCCTTTAATTGGTTCTGATGATATTGTATCAGTTTTTTGTATTTTCTGCACTTATTTACCTCCTAAAATCCTTCGATTTTGTTATATGTTTTTTAACATAAATACCCATAAGAATGTTAAAGCTTGTTGTAACTCTATAGGTAGTTGGCCTAGCATTTTCTCATTTACTCCACGCTTATATACGCCGGTACCATCTACAACTTCAAATCCTTGTTCTTTTGCTAACCGTTCGAATTCCCAAGGCATCATCGTATTACAAACAACATCTTTTCCATATAATCGAGGGTAACTGTTCTCTCTCGGCTTTGCTGTTGGTCCTAAAATTGCAATACATGCATATCCATCTTTCTTTAAAACACGCTTTATTTCATTTAATGCTTGTAATGGTTCCTCGGTCCATTCTAAAGAATTAATTGCCATAATTGATTCAAATTGCTCATTTTCAAAAGGTAATGAAGAAAGATCTCCTTTAATAAAGGATAAATTTGAGCTCTCTCCACGTTCCTTACCCTTTTGAATCATAACTTCTGATAAATCCACCCCAACTGCTTTATACCCAGAAAGACTTAGTTTATATGTACCATACCCATCACCACAGCCAACATCTAACACTTGTACTTCTTTTTCCACGTACTGCTCAAAAAAAGGAATAATTGTACTCCTACTCCCGCTATCCCACATTTCTTGACTATTTTGATTCCAAAACTCTGCATTGTTATCCCATTTTTTCTCTGCCGATTCATGCCAATTAAACTTCGTCATACATTCCCCTACCTTCAGTTATTATCACTCCTTTCATTCTACATCATTTTCCAAAATTCCTGTTTTATCTTCATACGAAGGTGAACAGGATAACACCGGAATCTATTATCTCCAATTTTTGCTTTACTTGGGTTTAACTCATACTCATGTTCTGTTCTTTATGAAAGATACTATAGATACACCCAATTGAAAGAGAGGGATGTACATGCGAAGAAAGAGAAATCATCATTTTAAAAGTGGTGAAAAACATTTTAAAATTGGTGAAAAAAAAGAAGAGTATGCAGCTGAAATATCTCCAGCTGGTATTCCGATTAGACATGAGCGTAAAGAAATTGCAAATGAAATAGAAGGCACAAATACCGGAGCAATGATAGGCTATGTCGCATTATTTCTTTCGTTATTCTCAATTGCTTTTTACCCGGTTACACTTGGCTCCCTTGCTATTTTAGTTGGTTTATTAGCTGTCAACTTTGGAGCGAGAACACTTGGGTATACAGCAATTGGTTTTGGGAGCTTTTCTGTTTTATTCACTTTACTCTATCCGCTTGCTATATCAGCGCTATAAAAAAACACACCAAGTTATACTACTTGGTGTGTTCATTCATGATACAACATGATATGACCGCATCCGCAACAATGCTTCGCTGTAATTTCTTGAAAAACTGGATAATTTTCTTCATCCCTATGCTCAATAAACACCTTTTCAAATCGGTACATATTTGGCGCGTATGCCCAATCTTGTTTCGTACGTGCATATAATGTTGAAGAAAAAAACTCCTCACCACCGCAAACGATACATTCCTTCTTCATCAATACCCCTCCTATGCCTGTCTTACTTCATCTATATGAACACAAGCATAAAAAAAAGACCTTCTATTACTAGAAAGTCTTCTCTGAAACAAAAAGAAATGTACCGAATAAACCTATCCCGCTGTATTCTTTCGTTAAACCAGCTTCTGTTTTATACGTTTGCTTTACAGTCATAAAGAATACACCGTTTCGTGCATTAATACTTTCAAACTGTAATTTCTCTTTCTTTCCATCTACATTTTGCGTGCATTCAAAGCTACTCTCGTCACATTTCAATGTATACTTATCCTCTAAATACAATTTGAAATCTGCTTCTTTCGGACAAGTTATAAGTAATATCGCCACGAGAATAATACTTACAATACCCACAATTGTATAATATTTCTTCATTTGTTCTCCTTTCAAAAGACAAGAAAACTTGACTTCATGCGCCAAGTTTTCTTAGTCTACAACCCATTGCCACTCTTGTTCTTTCTTATCAAAAATGAGCCAACCCGTTTCTGTTGCTTCTGCTTTCAATTCATCGATATTATCTAGTACCTCATCCGTACTTTCAAATGAGCCCACTACATATACCGGAATTTCAAGACCTCTTCTCGACTCAATTTTCCCCTCTAAATCAATGTATAACCCATCTTCCATTAACGGAACAAGCCCAAGGATAACTTCCTTAGAAATTGCTGGGAAAATCTTTGATTTTTGGAAGAAAGTAAAACGTTTCTTTCCAAACGAACCGAGTTTATATGGAATCACTTTACTTAGCATTCCTACAAAATCACCGATTCTACGGTAATACACTTTGTTGTACCAACTGTCATCATGTGAAAAATAAACAAATCTATTTTTCAACAATGGGAAGAACGTTCTTCCAAGTGGTTCTTTTTTGTGAGCCAGATAAAGCAGTTCTGCTATTTCTTTTGGCTCTAATTCATCTAAATCGCTTGCATCATCAAAATCTACCCAACAAAATTCATCAAATTCATCAATCTCTGCTTGAATGAGTTTATGTATGTTTTCTTCCTCGACATATTCAAATAAAGTATGATAATGAAAATCTGTCCACTCAAAATTATGCTTTAAAAGCAATGCTTGGTGAAGCGGTGAAGGGATGTTACTTGCAAACTCTTTAAACGTAATTCCAGATGTAATAAAACAATGACCCCGACGATTACCATTAATATATATCATATTTTTTACTTGGTCAGATCCTCCAGACAAAGCACCTAGCCACCTTCGTTTTGTATGTTTCAATTCTATAGCATATTTTAACATGAAAAATTTTAGAAACATAGAAAAAACTTCAAAAACTATTTACAATTTCATGTGTTTTATTACATACTGATTACAAGAAAAAACGCCTGCTCATAAGCAGGCGTTTTTAAAGGATATCATCTGGGCTTTGAGGGTGATGATTTCCCTCTTTCTTTTCATCTTTTTGGAACATCGATTGAATTTTATCAATTGTTTGTGGAGCTAATTCAATCATTTTTTCTGCTAAATGTGTCGCATTTTGTAAATGAAGAATATTTACCCCATCTTTATTCACCACTAGAAATGCTACCGGTGTAATTGAAACACCACCCGCGCTACCGCCACCAAATGCAGGGTTACCGTTCGCTCTTTGCCCGTCATTCGTCTGGAAATCAGAACCTCCTGCTCCAAAACCGAACGCTACTTTAGAAACCGTTAACACTACACCACCGTCAGCCGTTTGAACAGGCTCTCCAACAATCGTATTAACATCGACCATTTCTTTTAAATTTTCCATTGCTGCTTTCATTAAACCTTGAATTGGATGATCCACCGTTCATAACCTCCTTTGTCATATCTTTCCTAGTTTTTCCGAAAGTTTGTGAACTAAACATAAAATTTTATATTGATTTCAAAAACTAAAAGTTATAATATTTAGAAAAATAAAAAAGAGGTCGATTCGTTATGATACGAAAATTAACAAAGAAAGATCATGAACAAGTATTTTCTTTTCTAAAAGAAGAAGCAGCTCTTAACTTATTTATCATTGGGGATATTGAAGCTTTCGGTTATGATACAGATTTTCAAGAATTATGGGGAACATTCGAAGAGAACGGAACATTAAAATCGATTTTACTCCGCTTCCATGATGCGTTTATACGGTATAGTAAAGAAGATTTTGTGGTTGCTGACTATGAGGCACTTCTTTCCGCATATAAGCCGCTTAAACTCTATGGCAAGTCAAGTATTGTAAAAAGTATGGCCTACTTCTTTTTAGGTACATCACTCCACAGGAAGAACCAACTCCCTATAGCTACAACTAACAAGGCCACTGTTCCAGCAAACCACTTGTTCATTACTATCTCCATGATATCCATTAGTTTCCTACCTCTCCAGTGCTTGCTTTATAAGTTGTTCTCTTATAGCTACCTACATGAGACAGCCTAAATCGTATATTCGTTCCAGTTAATTTATTTTCAACATATAGAGTTTTGTATTTCTTATTAAAGTTAGCTACAAAGTTCATTGCATCAGCACCTATGAGAACGACTCTATCGTCACCTATATAGAACTCAATAGCTGCCTGATCTAGGTTGTCGTGCCAGTTAACCCACTTCTTAAACCATCCGAACATTATAATTCCTCCTCTTAGTTCTCATAAATAGTTATTCTATTTTTCCCCAAAGTTTTCCTATCAATACCCCTGAGTTAGCCTATTTTAGTCTCCTACTTTTTGTCGAATACTACCTCACAAGTTTTGTCTGAATAGTCTTAACTTTGATAGCTTGTAACCTTTATGATTTACCTAAACATACACTTATAAGAGTGGTCTATATAGGTTAACTACTTGGTACCTATCGCATCTGCCTCTACTTCTGCTGAAAACTCATTATCCGCTATGGTTGTTGGCGTATGTACACATCCAAATCATCGCGGGAATAGATATGCTTCGCTCATATTACAAAAAATGATTCAAGACTTTACGAATGAAGGCAGAACACTTTGCTTATTTTATAACAATCCAGCAGCTGGACGAATTTATAAACGATTAGGATTTAAAGATATTGGGATGCGGACGATGTATCGATAATAATGCATAATACATGCAGAAGAGGCTGCCTATTATAAGTAGCCTCTTCTGCAACTAATATCTATTCACATGTACTCCGCTTGCCATTACTATATAATACTGCGAAATTCCTCGTTAACACCTGTTAGTTTCTATAACATAAAAGAAACCATTTAAATCTTTTATCTTTACAACTGAACCAATTAGGAACGCTTCATCATTATTCTCTGTTCTTATTTGGATATATTTTTTGACTTGCTACTGAAAGTTTCTAACAAAAAGGAAATTCCAATACCAATCATACCAATACTGAAAAATAGTTTCTGCCATAAATTAAAAGGGAAAAACCATCCTGCAATAACAAGTACCATTGTGCCGATAATAATCATAAATCTGCCCTGTTTAAGCATATCTTCGCTCCTTTTTTCTTTTTTAGATAAAACTATAACTATGGGTATAACGTTAAAAGAGGCAACCAGTAGGCTACCTCCCAAGTAAAACTATTAGTAATACATGTTACATATTTTCAGCTGTTATTCCATACAATCTATCTCTATTTTGCCCTCTTCTTTTTTCGATTTTTAAATATAATCTCTAACGCTACTACGGTGATGAATCCAACAGTTAGTTGTATGCCTGTGAACAGCAACTTATCATTTAGTGGAATATCAGGTGCACTCCACAGCAGCACTGGAGGAACAAGTATACCAATGATTACAATGGTTCTCATTATCTTTCCCATGTTGTTTCCCCTATCGTATTTTTAAAATCTATATGTATTTTTCAACTAATCTACATTTCTACTAATTTCTCACGTAGAACTAATTCACTCTCAGTCATATACCCTCTATGTATTTCCTCTACAATCTTATCGTGATTAAAACACAATACTTTTTCATCACCTAGATAGCCCACTGGATAAGGAACACCTACGTAATCAAAATCACGTTTATCTGCTGATACAATCATTCTTCCAATTATCATAATGACTGGTTCTACACCTTCTAGTTTCACTACTGTTCCGATTGGTAAAAGTTTCATTTATTTATTCCTCCTCTTATGTTATACATTATTTGTTTTTAAATTTACTATACATCCGTTCGTAAAGTTTATTAGTACCAAGTGCACATGCTCCTAAAATAAGAACACCTATAATAAAGCCAATCTTTTTAGGCAATTCATAAGGAGACGTAATAGCAACTACAAGAAATATAGCAATTGCAACATATGTAATATATTTTCCAGCCTTAAATGGTTGCATATTAATATGCTCCTCTCTTAATCCTCAAATTTAATGGTATCACCTAGTCCATTATCATCTCTAACGTATAATCCCGTTCCTTATCCTAATTATTATTGGATTATCCCTATCCTTTTTCAAACTTTATTATTGTTTAAATTTGTTATGTATTCGTCCTACCACTTTATTCGCCCCCAATGAAATAGCTCCTAAAATTAAAATAAAAATAATAAGAGCAATCTTTTTAGGTAGACTATATGGCAATAACATAGAAAATATAAGAAGTATCGCGACTGCAACGTATGTAATATATTTTCCCATTTTAATTGGATCCATTTCAACTTACCTCCTTTGTTTTTTCGACTTTAATAAATCCTCTAAGTCCAAATGCTTCTCCAAAGTAACCGTCTGTCTCAGCATCTAATTGCACTCTAGAGCTAGATGAACCTAGTCCAACTTCTCCTTTTGCTATCAGATCATGGCCTCCTATAACTAGAGTGAAATCTAATATATGAAAAGATTTCATTCAACTTCTTACTTATTAACCGGAACTTCTATTGCAAGTTTGGCTGTCTACATAATCAAAATTACATTTATCTGCCGATTCAACCATTCTACCAATAATTATAAAGATTGTTTTATTACTCCTTATCCGTCTTCTCTAACCTTACAAATCTACACCTTTAAGTTTTACTACTGTTACCACTGGTAAAAGTTTCATATTTATTCCCTTTTATCTTTTGCTTTGCTAATAAAATTCAGCAAATAGGTAAATCCAATAGCTAATCCACCAAAAATAAGTATATAAAAGAAAGTGATAATACGATCTCCTAATGACTGCGGAAAAAATAATGAAAGTAAAGCAATAATAGGTACCATTATTAAATATATAGTTCTCATTTGCTTGAAAGGTCGCATTTATTTACTCCTTTTTCTATTGAATTTCTCCATAAGATTTACAACAACAGAGTTCCATACTAGAGAAACCCCAGTAAATATAAGAACAGCTAGCGAAATAACAATTTTATCTTTCCACGTTTCTCCATTTATCATAGCTAGTGTAATTAATAGTGCTGCTGAAGTACATATTACTATTTGCGTTAATTTACGCATCTTAATCCCATCCTCACTCTTCCTTCGTCAATTTAAACGAAAATCCTCCACCATAACCATTAGGTGTTGCTGCCGATATTCCTGATTCTTCACCTGCACGGATTCTATAACCATATCCACCTAGTATATCTCCGCAAGTATCACCTGCTGAGCTTTCCGTCTATCCGTTATAGTTTTTGGCGTATGTACACACCCGAATTATCGCGGCTACGGATATGCTTCGCTCATATTACAGAAAATGATTCAAGACTTTACGAATTAAGGCCGAACGCTTTTCTTATTTTATAATAATCCAGCTGCTGGACGAATTTATAAACGATTAGGATTTAAAGATATTGGGATGTGGACGATGTATAGATAGTAAAAAGCCGATTTTAAATCAGCTTTTAAACATATTGTTCTATTCCAGCTTCAAAGGCTTTTTTATCATTATTTAGTACACCAAATAATGCTTCTTGAAGAGCGAATGTACTTTTGTAAAAATACATTCGTTTCTTTACTGCTTCTAAATTAGGATAATAAGACGAAAAGAGTTGTAAAAAATCCTCTCCATAACTAGCTACTATCCCCGCTAAGTCATAAGCAGGATCTCCAATGCTTGCACCGCCAAAATCTATAACTCCTGAAATATCCTGCTTTGTTGCACTATATAAAATGTTTGTCATACCAAAATCCCCATGAACAAGACTAGGGGTAAAGTTAAAATGACTACCTTCATTTAAGTATGATTCAAATGATAATGAAACTCCTTTCTTTGCCTCTTCTCTCATATATGGATATACATATTCTTTTAATTTGGTAAATAAGTTTCTTATTTCCGAATACATATCTGCACTTTCATATTGCATTACTCCTTCAAATGTAGATAAAGGAATACCGTGCAACTCTTTTAAAAACCCCGCTAATGTACATGCAAGTTTCTGTAATTGTTTTTCATCATTCATTTCTCTAAAAATTTCTTTCCAAAATGGTTCCCCTTCAATCATTTTATATCCCGCAAATACTTTCCCTGGCATTTCATCTTGAAATGTTTGATAACTTGGATCGGGAATTTGGAGCGTAATGAATGGTCGTATCCTCTCTAGCAACTTTGTTTCTACTCGAAGTTTCTGAATACCTTTCTCATATTTCGGAAAACGAACTACTATATTATCATTTACAATTAAAACATCATTATTTTGGCCTATTTCATTTACATAAGCCGATTTTATTTGTAATTCAGGATACACACTTTGTAAATACAAAACATACTCATTTCCTTTTCTCATTCTTTCTCTTCTCCCATTCAAGCTATTGTTCTCACTTCAAAGTCATAATTACCTGTCTTTCAACAAACCCAAACTCTTCGTACATCTCTTTCGCAAAATTCCCAGCAAATACATTCAAACGAATTTCTGAATACTTATCCTTCAATTCCTTAATACCAGCTTCCATCAGTTCTCGCGATAATCCTCTCCCGCGATATTCCGGGAAAATGTACAGCTCATATATAAATCCAAGTTTTTCACGAGAAAAATAGTCTGTATTTTCCCCTATTAATATCCACCCCATTACTTTATTTTCTTCTTTAATGACTAAATAATATGCTCCTTTTTCTATTATTGGCTTTGTAATTTCAATCGCTTTGTCTGTACTTAACTGACAATTTCCTCTTGTCCCTTCAAAAAGTGATTGAGCTGCATACTGTAATATTTCGTTCGTTTCTTCTCGATTCGCCTTTTCTATCATTTTTCACAACTCCCCTCATTAATAGGCATTAATATCGCTTGTTCAAAATTCTCCGCCTCTATAACAATTGCCATCAACCCATTTTTCGTACTCGTCTCATGAAATTCGCCCTTTTCCCAATACACAGCTTGTCCCGCCTCTACCTTCACTTTTTCTTTATCTACCCCACATACATATCCTTCGCCGTCCACAATAAGAAGCAGTTGAGATACAACTGCTTCATGATATCCGATAATTCCATTCGCTTGTAAGTGCATAGCACCGATATGTACATTCCCTTGATGGTTTAATATTTTCGACATTATGAAATTTGATTGAAATACTGATATGTGCTTTCCCACTTTTTCACTAAAGTCAAATATTTTCACTTCTAGTCCTCCTTATATGTATAAAACCATCCTTACTGTCTGCATCATATGTCCTTCAAAATCTTCTTCAAATTGCTCTAGAGCCGCAAAACCTTTCGCTTCATAAAAGCGTTTTCCTTTTTCATTTGCTGCTTCTACATGTATGTACAGTTTCCGGATCCCTTTTAATGTCTTAATCCCTCTTTGTAATAAAGCACTTCCTATCCCTTTCCCTTGCTGATCTGGTAACAAATAAATCGCACCTAATTCTGCTTCGTTTTGCAGTCTAACAGGTGAAAAATTCGCAAATCCTATTACTTCTCCCTCTTCTTCTGCAACGAATAAATGTGTATTTTTAAGACGATACTTCATTTTCTCATCAGAATACGCTTCATTTAAAAAGTTGTCTTGAATCGCTCTCGGAATAATTCCTTCATATGTATCATGCCAAGCTATTTTCGCTACTGATTGTACAGCATGAATATCTTCTTGCTTCATTTCTCTAATTACATATGTCATCTCGCTGTCTCCATTCTCTTTAAATTATATTCTGCTAATATACTAGAAGAAACGGCAGAACCATTTTCATAACTTACTTTAATTAATTTTAACTTCTCAATCGAAGTTGTTGTAAGATCAAATTTTTCATATATATACTCCATTACACTTATAAACTGATTTGAATTTAACCTATTTGCAATCGTGCAATGTGGAACCCATTTTCCTGGTACGTAATATGAATTTAGATTATCATGAAAAGTTTTGAAATAATTATGATAGGAATGATGAAGTCTTAACAATTCATCGGTAATGGTCGGCGCTAGAAAGATCGTTCCGTTAGTAGGAAAAGTTCCAACAGAGGGAAAAGTTCCAACAGAGGGAAAAGTTACTGCAGCCATGTTCTCTTGAATAGCTACAAACTCTTTTAATTTTTCAATATATAAATTAACATCTAACTCATTATAATCTGCAATAGTAATATGGGGTTCTACTCCAGCTAGTTGATTTGTTCCAATTAAATTTGCTAATTCATTTTGCAGTTCTGTAATTTTATTAGTAAACACACTATCAAATGTAGCAATAATTGCGTACATGCTTCCTCACCCCTTAGTTACACATAACAATTCCCATTCTTCACGAATCATTCCCATTCGAATAGAATCATAGTATGTTCCGTTATAATATCGGCATTTTCGCATTCTACCTTCTAAGCTCATTCCTATTTTCTCCGCTACTTTCATCATTCGTTCATTGCCAGACCAAGTCGTAAGCCCCACCCTACCAATCTCCATATTTTCAAATAGTAAGTCCCTATATAATGTTAATGCTTCTGTACCGTAACCACCATTCCAGTATGTTGGATTATAAATAACAATTCCCATCTCCAACCAACGCGTCGGTTTATGCTCCCAATAAAATCCGACTGTCCCTATAATTTGACCGTTATTTTCTATAATTAAATTTGATAGAGGTTCTTCCTTTAAACGAGTTTGCATCTTCTCTTTATAAGACGGGTATTCTTGCATTGAAAACGGAAAATACGGCGCATCCCATTTTTTCCATTCTGGATTTTCTTCTTTAAATATGAGGCTCCATAATGTTTTTATATCTGATTCTTCAATTGTACGAATTGTAACTTTGTTCCCCTTTAATATAACGTTTTGCATAATTCCCTCCTACATCCCTCTTTATTTCATATATAATTATAATATTTTTTCTGAAAAATCAAAACAAATATCATTTATTATATTGTATAATTTTGTTATAAGATACCAATTATTCATGTAGAAAGCAGGTGATGCAGTGAATAATCGATTTAGCATCGGCCTTTTTATTACTATTATTACGACAAATATTATTCTCTACTTCTTCTTACCATCAAGCATTGTAACGAAATGGGACTTCAATGGAACTCCCACATCAACAATGGATAAAAGCACTTTTGTTATCGTAAATATAATTATATGTTCTTTTTTATTCTTTCTATTTTTAGCATTATCTAAAGCAATGAGTAATCAAAAATTTTTACTATGGACCGGTAATACAATTTTACTATTCTTATTTTTTGTTGATATTGTAATTGCCCTCATTGCTCTTGGCTTCTCACTTCCTCTTGATCATCTAATATTTTTAGCTTTAGGTTTATTATTTATATTAATAGGCTATTTCAGTTCCAAAATTGATACAACTAAATCAACAGTTTCATTGGAATGGAATCATAAACATCTTGAAAAAAGAGCTTCCAATATTTGTAGTGTTTCTATGATGATAGCAGGTATTTTTTTAGCGATTCTTCCGTTTATAGTTCCTGCTCCGTATAGAGGTTACGGAATACTAGCAATTATTTTAGGAATGACACTTGTCATTATATCGAGTATGATTTATTTACTTATAAAAGACAGCAAGCAGTCTACTAATTAAAAAAGTTAATTGAAATACGAAATCGTAAAACGATGAATAAAAAATAGGAGGTTACATCCCTCCTATTTCAGTTAAATATTTTACTTTCACTCTTATTCATTTCAAGTATTATTCCTTTCTCTATCCAACCTTCTATCCCATCTTTCTTTATTAAGTCATAGCCCGCGCAGCTACCATCAATAAGTGAAACAATATCCCCTTTTCTAACACTTATTTGCGCACAAGAAATATCAGTTTTCACTGTATATTCACCTGACTCAAGTTGCTTAATGTATTCATTTTTCACAGTGAGTAACTTATTCGTTTTCTTTTGCCTGCATATTGTGTATTCTTGCATCTTCTCCACAGGCTCAATGTAATAATACGGATATGTAACCCCGCCCTGCATTGTTGAATCTGAATTAAAATCTGCAATTACTTCATACACTGGAAAATAGTCTACATATGTATAAGAAAACGTATCACCTGTAGTTGCCCTCTGAATGATAAATGCATTTAATTGCCCCGCCTCTTTAATCGCATTTCCGCCGTCAATTGCAATAATTTTTTTCTCCTTATCAATAACTGGATTGTTAGACGGTGCTTCTTCAGAATAGTTTACAACAGGCCAATGACCAACTACTACATACTTATTTGCTCTATGTGATTGATTAAAAAATTCGGGCATTGCTATCGCATTTTTGCGCTCCGTTTCTTTCCAATCTACTCTATCTTCAAGTCCAGCATGCACAAAAATATAATCTTCTGTTTCAATCGCTGTTGGCAACTCTGTTAGCCAATTTATTTCTTTTGAAAATTGACTCATTAACACTTCCTTCACTTCTCCAATAGAAGTATCTTCATGAATAGAAAAATGCAATTTCTCTAACCATTCATTAAAAATCGAATGCTTTCTCGTACATAAATAATTAATGAGACCAGGATTTTCATTAATAAGAGCATCAACTAAAACTTCACAATTCCCTTCAACAACATGCACATTTGAATTGCTCTTTACGAGATTCATGACATAGTTTACTACGCCGTTGCTATCTCTTCCTTTCTCACAAAGATCTCCATTAATAATTAAATAATCTTTATCTTTAAAGTTAACTTTATGTAGTAATTCATTTAAAAGAGGTAATTCTCCATGAATATCAGATATTACGATTACTCTAACATCATTAGGGATTGATAGTTTCTTTATTTTTTCCAAGTATAAGCGCTCCTAACTTTTCTTTATAATTTATAGAAACAATTCAACAAAACAAATTATAAACCTTTCTAAATGAAATAGGTTCTATATATTATGTCATATAGAACCTATCCTTCTTTATAATTTTTTATGAAAAGAAAAACTCACCTTATCATACCCTTCTCTTTCATAAAAACGGTGGGCATCCAATCTAGGAAACGCTGATGTAAGAGCGATAGACTCACACCCATTTTCCATTCCCCAGTCCTCTATATAAGAAAGTAAAACATTCCCATACCCTTTTGATCGATGCGCTTCTGCTGTGACAAGTTCATATACGAAAACGTGCTTCTTATTATAAAAATTCGTACAAATCGCTACACCAGCGAGACTAACAACCTCATCCTCTTCGTTACGTAACGAAAGTAATTTATAATTTTCTTCTTTCATTTTTTGAAATAAAGAACTTGCTTCTTCTTTTGAAAGTTTCGTTCGTAATTGCTGTAAAACGGGTAATACATCGTGTAACTCAGCTTCCGTTACTATTTCACTAATATTCATTATGACTCTCCCCTAACTATTTATAAAATTTTCTAAATGTTATATCATCATTATAGGAAGCAACTGCCCCTTGCTTAAGTGACAGTTAGATTCTTTTTTATAAGGCCAGTATGTAAAGGAGAATTCATAAAATGGATTTTAACATCCCATTACAATTAAAAAGCAAAACACCAATTTACTTACAAATTTACAAATATATAAAACGAGAAATCTCTCAAGGAACGCTCCCTACCGGCAAACGACTTCCCTCTCATAGAAATTTAGCATTACAACTTAATGTTAGCCGTATTACTGTTGAATCTGCTTATCAACAATTAATTGCTGAAGGATATGTAGAAAGTAAACCGAAACGAGGTATTTTTGTTGCCGAAGTTGATATTAATATCATGTCAAAAAGTGAACAAATTGAGGCATACAAAACTAACAATAATATAGAAGAACTATATGCCTTTGATTGTAGCCAAGGACTTATTGATCAAAAAGCTTTTCCAATTACAAATTGGAAAAGAGCATTACACGAAACCTTATTCCAGTACGAAGATAAATTATTTTCTAAAGAAGATCCTCAAGGCGAGTTTGTTCTTCGAGAACATATTTCAAAATATTTATATCATGCCCGTGGGGTACATTCTTCACCTGATCAAATTATAATTGGAGCCGGTACGCAACCTCTTCTTTGGTTACTACTTCAACTGCTTGGTTCAAAAAAAGAATATGGAATCGAAAATCCTGGATTTCACCGTATAACTGCCATGATTCAAAGTTCTGGTCTTCCTGTTCACCCTATTTCATTAGACGATAAAGGGATTCGTATTTCAGCTTTACGTGAATCACGTTCTAATGTAGCATACGTCACTCCATCACACCAATTTCCTCTTGGAATGATTATGCCATTATCTAGAAGGCTCGAATTATTAAGATGGGCCAATGATTGCGAAGGATATATTATTGAAGATGATTATGACGGGGAATTTCGTTATGTAGGAAAACCTATTCCCTCTTTACAAGGACTAGATTCAAATGAACGCGTTATTTATATGGGAACTTTCTCGAAATCCTTTTTACCTTCTTTGCGAATGGGGTATATCGTTTTACCACCTCATCTATTAAAAGTCTATAAAGAGCTTGAAGGTAAGTTTAAACAAACTGTTTCCACAATACAGCAACTCGCTTTTGCAACCTTTATTCACAATGGTGATTGGGAGCGTCATTTAAACCGTAGTCGTACGTTATATAAAAGAAAGCATACATTACTAGTTAAATCTATTAAAAATGAACTGGGATCTCGTGTTCAAATACTTGGCGAACAATCCGGCCTACATATCGTACTTCATGTTCATAATGGTATGAACGAACAAGAACTTATTCATGCTGCTGCAAAGCAACGAATCAAATTGTACCCACTCTCTACATATGATTCTGTACATAATTTAAGAGAGGCGTCATATGTACTACTCGGTTTCGGCAGCATTCCCGAAGATAGTATCGAAACTGTAGTCAAATTACTCAAAGAATCCTGGTTCCCTAATTAAAAATAACTCCACATAAGTTATACTTATGTGGAGTTATTTTACACACTATTTTTCTGATACGTCTCCTGATCTGGCTTTCCTTCCTGGACGCTTTACACCAGTTGTTTCTGTTGAATAAGAAGCTTCAATTATAGCACTTGGATCTACAGAGAGAACGAGATCTTTCATTTTTGGATAAATGAAACGGTTTGTAATACAATAAATGATTCTCTGATGCTCACCTAAAAAACCACCTTCTCCATGTAGATACGTAACAGACAGTTGCAATTCTTTCATAAGCAGTTCGCCAATTTCTTTATTTTTATTCGAAATAATCATGACGCTCTTCCCTTGATTAATACCGTCTAATATGAAATCTATCATTTTCGTAACAATATAGAAAATTGCTAATGAGAACATCGCTTGCTCAATTGAAAATAAAATAGCAACAAATACAAAAATAACTGCATTTACAGCAAGTAAAAATGTACTAATTGGTACTTTAAAATGCTTATTCATCCAAACAGCTAACATTTCTGATCCGTCAATTGCTCCGCCCATTTTTACAACGATCCCAACACCAACTCCAAATAGAACTCCTCCGTAAAGTACAATTAATAATTCCGAAGTTGTAATTGCTGGAAATGGTTTTAAATAAATCAATCCGAGTGTTGTAACAACATTTGCATAAGACGTACGGATAAAGAACTTCTTTCCCATTACTTTTGCAGTAAATAATAAAATAGGAATATTAAGTCCTAAAAACACTCCGTAAAGCGGTAATCCTGCAACCTTATTTGCCATAATAGCAATCGCAGTTACCCCTCCGTCCACTAGTCCATTAGGCGCTAAAATAAGTTCTAGTGAACCAGCTACAATAATAGATCCAAGTGTTAATAATATGTATTCGAATACTTTTTTCATTCATTACCCCCAAAACATATATATTTTCTTAGTATTATTTTAACGTAATTTTTCTGTAAATACAAAGAAATCGGCTTATATACACATATTTTTCACCTTTTTAGTAATTCTTATGTAGCATTGCTAGCTTTCATTCAGAAATAATTACAATCCTAAATCCCCCCTCATACTTAAATTATGTTATATAATTAGTTTATCGAATTTACAGAATAAAAGGAGAATTCGCATGTTACAACAACTATTCACTTCCCCCATCCTATCCGCCCAAGCACTACATCCAGGCTATGACGACCATGCAAGCGACGTGTTTCTCGTAAAAACAGAGGCTGAAGAAGTCATCGTTCGCTCTTCAAAAATGACTGAGGAACCAAACGATGATTTTTGGTGGGGATGCCAAAATCTATTTGGAATTGATCCAAGAAATGTACACCATTTAGAAACGATACACACATTATTGAAAAAGCATACTACCTTACCCATCCCGACTATTTTACAAAAACATGTTTTAGATGGACGAGAGTATGTTATCGCCGAAAAACTAGCAGGAAGTACGCTGCAATCATTTATCGGACAACCTGATTCTATTTTATTCAGCCTTGGAAAAGGACTAGCAGAGATTCATTCATTTAAAGCTAATTTCATAGGAAACCCTTCTGGTACTTTCCAAGTGCCACTTGAAAAATTTAAGTCTCACATTTTAAAAGTAAGTAGCGACCTTGTGAATATGTTTTATTCCGATAACATGAGCATACATAACGCATTTCATACTTTTGAATCACAGCTCTCTTCCTTATCCATACCAAAGGAATCTACACTCGTTTTAATTGATATGGATCCTACTCAGTTTTTATCAGATGGTCAATCCATTACTGGTTTAGTAGATACAGAAGCTTATGCAATTGCGCCACGAGAGTTCGATTTTATCGGATTAGAATATGTACTTACAGAAAAAGAGGCACGTGCTTTTAAACAAGGTTATGAGACCATTATGTCCATTCCTCGTCTTGAAGAATGTAGACAACCCTATCGATATTTATATCGCTTATTATCTGTTCAAGGGAGTGTGGAGTTAGAAAAGTGGTTACGTCATCCATCCTATTTTTAAAAACGATTGCGAGGGATTATGAAATGAATATTGAAAAAAAGAAATCTTTAACAGCAAACGAAATTCAGCAAATGAAAGATTTAGCTCATATTTGCGGACAACACGATCAAATTGATTATTCGTCAGATTTACATGTAAACTTTTTAACTGCTCGTAATAAAGACGAGATAAATGATTTTCTATTTTATAATAATACTCAATTAATTGGTGCATTAAGTATGTATGACTTTGAAAGACCGACTAAACTGGAGTTAATAGGATTTGTTCATCCAAACTATAGAAAACAACATATAGGCACTACCCTTTTACAAACTGCAATGAAAGAAATACAAAAAAGAGAAGCAGATGAAGCCCTTCTTATAATTAATGGTGACTCTATTTCAGGGAAATCATTTGCAAAACAAATGAACTTGCCTTATTTATATAGTGAGTACGGTATGGAGCTCAAAACAAACGAAACACAAAAAACACTGAAAAATAATATTAACCTTACCGTTGCACCTTCTGAATTACTTCCTGATCTTATAGAAATCGCTAGTAAAGCTTTTGGAGATTCAGTAGAAAATACGTCCACATGGCTACAAAAGATGATGACTTCATCTTCTCATCAAATTTACCGTGCTCTTATCGATGAAAAAGTGATAGGAATGATTACTGTTACTGAGCAAAAACACTCTACTACACTATCAGGATTTGCTGTGCATCCATCTTATCAAGGTAAAGGATATGGCAAAGAAATCCTCAGCTATATGGTGCATACCCTCATCACAAAAGGAGTTTCAACAATTGAATTAGAAGTTGAAACAAAAAATAACAATGCTTTAAAACTTTATACACAATGTGGATTTGAGATTATGACGAAGTATGATTATTATGGATTGTTGGAAAAGAAGTGACTTTTCTTTCGAGGAAGCTTGTTACTCTAAAGAAGAAATAATTTCTTCTTTAAAATCTGTAGGATTTAACAATATACAATTACACGGTACAAATGGAACATTTTTCATTTGTCAAAAATAAAAAACTGAATCATATCGATTCAGTTTTTTTGCATTATTTTTTTCTTAATATATTTACAACAGTAGTCGTTTCATTCTTTTCTTTATATACACGTGGAATTCTTCTATCTAACATACATGTAACTTCATAGTTAATTGTCCCTAACATATCTGCTATTTCTTCTACCGCAATTTCTTCTTCACCTTGTTTGCCATAGAATACAACTTCATCTCCAACTTGTACTGGCATTGCTTTCGTAACATCTAGCATAAGCTGATCCATACAAACACGGCCAATAACAGGTACTCGAACTCCGTTTATTAATGCATATCCTTTATTAGACAACTGACGATTATAACCATCAGCATAACCAATCGGTACAGTTGCAATCCATTCTTCACCCGTTGTTACATACGTATTTCCATAACTAACACCACGATTTTTCTTCGCATGTTTAACATGAGCTACTTTTGATTTTAAAGATAACGCTGGTTTTAATGCTACAACAGTATGATCAACTTCTTTTGAAGGATACATTCCATAGATTCCAATACCGACACGAACCATATTTTGAAATGTGTTGCTAAGTTCCATTGATCCTGCACTGTTTGAACTATGAATATATGGAAAATGAATTCCCAATTCTTTTGCTGTATTTACAGCTTTTTCGAATAAACTTGTTTGCATATTCGTATATGCTTTATCAGTTTCATCAGCGGTAGAGTAATGTGTAAACATTCCTACCACTTCCACATACTCCATACGGTTTAATTCTTCTAAAAATGGTTTCACTTCTTCTTCTTGTAAACCGATACGACTCATTCCTGTATCAATTTTCACTTGAATTTGTGCTTTCTTTTGAAGACGGTTTGCAATTTCATTTATACTTTGTAAATCTTCAATTCTATAAACAGTCATCATAACGTCATATTGAATTGCATCTTCCACAGCTGCTACTGATGTATAGCCTAAAATTAAAATCGGTACAGTGATTCCAGCTTCTCTTAATTCTATTGCTTCATCTACAAATGCAACTGCAAGTTGGTTTATTCCTGCTTCGATAGCAGATTTGGCAACTTCAACTGCCCCGTGGCCATACCCATTTGCTTTTACAGCAGCCATCATCGCAATATTTTCATCGTTCACACGTTTTTTAAATTCTTTTACATTATGTTTTACAGCATTTAAGTCAACTTCAATAATTGTATCTCTTCCATAATTCAAGCTCATTGGTCTAACTCCTAACTCAATAATTACATTCCATTCTATTTCACGTTTCATATGACCTTTTACAATATAATACTTTTCAATATGCTAGTCAAACTACTAGAATTTTCGGAATTTTGAGTATGATATAATACCCTTAAGAAACTATTATATACGGAGATGAGGAGAATTACAATGTTTGTACAATCTGCGTTGCACCAACTTAAAGTTGCTGTCGATACTTCTATTCAAATACTAAACCAATGTACTAAAAGTGATTTAATAATAAAACCGATTGAATCAAAGCGTTCATTATTTGAAATGTATACACATCTTTCCCTTATTTGCCATGCGGATTTACTCATATTAAATGGTATTACGGAAAGAGATTTACATACCTTTTATATAGAACAAACACCAAAAACGATTACTCAAATGCAACAAATGATGATAAAAGGGTACGAACTACTTTCTAAAACTTTCTTATCCTATTCCAATGAAGAGTTAGCGGAAATTATGACTGCTTATTGGGGTATTTCTTATTCTCGATTCGAATGGTTGCTTGAAATCGTTGCACACTTTTATCATCATCGCGGGCAAATTCATATTTTATTAGTTGAACATATTAAAGATCCTTGCATTCCCTTATTCGAATAAAAAGAGTGGAAACAAAACCAATAAAGAGTATCAATCCTAATAAAACAAACGTCTGAGCATAGTCCCCTATTTTCATAAAATAAATAGAAATAATAGGTCCTATACTAGTTCCTAAAAATAAAATAAAAGTATAAATAGAAACTGCTATTCCCCTTGCTTCCCCTCCTAATTGGCCAACAAGAGAAACTAAAGACGGAACGGATATAGCAATACCTATTACAAAACAGATACTCATCATTACAAGTAGCGGCAGGTTCGAAATAAAGCCCATTGAACTTAGACTAAAAATAGCGACTAACAATCCGCCTTGAAGAACTTGCCTTACTCCGAATCTCTTTGTTAAACGCCCCGCAAGTGGTGACAGCAACATACCCAATAGCCCTGCTAAGCGAAAATAAAGAATTTGTTCTGGAGTTAAATTGTAAGTAGGAGAGCTCAAATAATTCCCTAAAACAGTATACATATTAACAAAAGCCATTAATAAAACAAATGCAATCATATAGCTTAATACTAAGCTTTTTTGTGTAAAAACTTTACCCATCTGTTTAATTGGTCCAAAAATATCAGTATAGGATTGAGACGTTTCCCCTTTCGGAAGAGAATAATGAACCCATACAGCAGTAATGATATAGACAATACTAAGAAGAAAGAACACCATATGCCATCCAAAATGCTGACTAACAGCTGTACTTATTACTTGCCCTGCAATTCCAGCTACTAAAAAACCGGTACTAACAAACCCTATTGTTGTAACCTTTTTTTCTAATGGAAACATTTCTACAACGTAAGCTAACGCTACTGGAGAAAATGTAGCTGCCGCTATCCCCTGTAACCCTCGAAGAATAACAAGCCAAAATAAACTATCCACAACCCCTAAGAAAAAAGAAACAATCGACAGTGCAAGCAGCCCAATAAAGATCACTTTTTTTCGCCCATATTTATCAGAGATTGCCCCAAATAACAAACAACCTATAGCAAAGCCAACAGAAAATATACTGCCTGTAGCCGCAGATTGTGCTAATGAAACCTTAAAAAGGTCTGAAAATAGAGCGGTTAAAGGAATCGTCACATATAGGCTGGACATAACTACCATTCCTGCCCAACATAACACCGCTGTCATTATTGTGTAATTCCTTTCACTATTTACTTCTTTTGATATTTCCATCATAAAATCTCCCCCTTACAATGATTTTCCACATCGGTTTAAAACATCTAAAGTAAACTACTCAAAACGACATTCCTTCAACACTTACTTAATTTGTTTACGTTAGAAGACATATCACCACCCCTCATCAAATTAGCTAGACATATAATAAGGTAATCTAATTATATGTCTAAATAAAGAAGTTGACTCACACAATCAACTTCTTTATCTGCCTTCTCCTAATTTCTTCTGCATAGTTACTTGCATTTTATTTAATAGCTTCTCTAAAGCTTGACGCTCTTCTTGATTAAAGTCATCAACTAACGAAGCGCAAGATGACCAAAAAGTCGGTAAAGAATGCGCAACTAGTTCTTTTCCTTTCGGAGTAATTTTCACCTTTAATCTTCTTCGATCTTCAGAATGATTGAATCTTACGATTAACTCTCGTTTCTCCATCCAATCTAATAAGCCAGTGACAGAAGCACGTGTAATCCCTAATCGGCTCGCAATATCCGAAGGACTCATGTTCACTTTTCCCCCATTCGATTCCATTTCACGCAAAATAAACAACAGTAAAAAATCTAATTTACTTTCTGAAATACCAAGCGGAGCTAAATCTACGTCAACTGCATCTAGAACATTATCAGACGTCCATAACATTAACAAACCGAGTTTTGCTGCGATTGGATCCGTATCCACTGATGCTGTCTTTTTTATTAACTCTGCATAAGGCTCAATCCCTAAAGGAAGAGCATCTTTTTTTGAATCCATTCATTTTCACTCTCCTTTCTTTTATTTAATTAGCTTACCTAACTACTTTTTATTATACTCATTTTTTTCCTTTTATTGCAAGAATATTATTAGACAAAAATATCCTGTTTTTAAAACAGGATATTTCACACTGACTAACTAATATTTCTAAATAATCCCAAACTCTTTTAAAGCAAAAGAAATGCCACCTTCACTTGATCTCTTTGTAACGAAATCTGCTCTTGTTTTTAACTCTTCCCCACCATTCCCCATCGCAATTCCTAATCCTACATATTGTAACATTTCAACATCATTTCCACCGTCACCAAAAGCAATTGCTTCTGATTTACAAATTTTCAGATGTTCCAATACCTTTTGAATTGCAGTTAGCTTCGATACTTTACTATCTTCCAATACATTCATAACGTAACCATGAAAACGTTCAAACGTAAGCGTTGGATATCTTTTTAAAAATTTTTGGGCTTCTGTTTCATCAGCATACAGACATACACAATAAACCTCTTCTAATAAGTTTCTGACTTTATCAGGATACTGCTCTAAATTTAACGTTTCGTTTAGTGCTCGTATTACACGTTCATCTTTCGAGGCAATACCATTCATTGCAAATTCCTCTGTAAAATAAGAAACACTGTGACCATGTAATTCAGCGAAATTTGAAATATCATGAACAATTTCACTAGAAAGTACCGTTTTATGTATAACCTCTTCATCACACTTTATATGCGCGCCATTTGCAGAAATAAACTTATCTACGCCTAGTTCTTTAAATTGTGAGCATAAACTATATGGTCTCCCAGTTGTAACAACTACGTGAATACCTTTATCTATCAATCTTTGTATTGCTTCTCTTGTGCTTTCATGCATACTTCTATCAATCTCACTTAACAGCGTACCGTCCACATCAAAAAATACAACTTTGTACATATCCGATTACATTCCATCCAAATGATTTGTATCATTTATAAAATGAACTATTTTCTGTTTATCCTTAAATTCAATCAAACTAATTCCTGTATCCCCCATTTTAAAATAATAGTCCATTGAAATTGGCATTTGGAAAAATGCACGTAATATACTATTTATTACACCACCATGTGCAATAATTGCAATCCGGTCATATGTATTCTCTGTCACGATTTTAGAAAAGATTCCTTCTATTCTCATTCTAAATTCAATAAATGATTCCCCGTTTTCAAAACGATCGTGAAGATACTTTGGCTCTGGATATTTCTTCGCTTCTTCAAATGACAAACCTGCTTGTACCCCATTATTAAACTCCATTAATTCCTCTTCTAATTGAATTGGGCATCCCATTGCTTCCGCTAATGTTTCAGCAGTTTCACGAGCACGTTTTAATGTACTTGCCCATATGAAATCTGGCGGAAATTCCGCTTTCACTTTCTGGATAAGTTTTTGCACTTGCTGTCTTCCCTTTTCTGTTAATTCAAAATCAGCTCGTCCTTCATGTACATTTAAAATATCAGCTTCTGATTCTCCGTGGCGTATTAGTAGTATTTGCATGTCTATTTCCCCCTTATCTCCTTTTAAACAAGGTTAAATTTTAACACATTATTAAGATTTTTCAAAATAATAAAAGCAATCCCCATTCCTAAAAGAATGAAAATTGCTTTTATTACCAACTAACTTTTTTCTAAACTAGCTTTCGACTTTCCTCCTACTCCCCAATGTGAACTAGGGATTTCATTTACTAAAACACGTACACGCCCAGCATCTACATCTAAATTCTTTGCAACCGCCTCTGTAACATCTGAAATAAGATTTTGAATTTGCTCTCGTCCTCTACCTTCTATTATTTGAATTTGTATAATTGGCATTTCTCTCTCTCTCTTTACTATTTATTCACAAAACATTGCTACACTTCCTAAGTCATCAAACTGTGCAATAATAGAATCTCCTGCTTTGAATGCAATCGCTTCTGACAATGCTCCACTTAATACGATATCACCTTTTTTAAATCCTTCATTTTGTAAACCAAGTTTATTTACCGCCCAAGCAATCGCCTCTGCTGGATGCCCCAGTACAGCTGCCCCTGTTCCAGTTGTAGCAATCTTACCGTTTTTCGACATAACCATCCCTATACTAGCTAAATCTATTTTTTTAGCATCAATCCATCTACTTCCTAATAAAAACTTTGAAGATGAACAATTATCTGCTATTACATCAGGTAATGTAAATTTAAAATTTAAATACCTGCTATCAATAATCTCTAAAGCTGGAGCGACATATTTTGTTGCCTTTAATACATCATCGGCTGTAACATTTGTACCTTGTAAATCCTCTCCTATTAAAAATGCAACCTCTGGTTCTACTTTTGGATGAATTAATGTTTCATATCGCAACGGCTCCCATTCGAACGCTATCATATCATGTAACAAATACCCGTAAATCGCTTCATCAATCCCCATCATTTGTTGTTTTGCCTTACTCGTTAATCCAAGTTTTACACCGACTCTTTTAGAACCTTCCTTCACTTTTTGTTCAATTAAACATTTTTGCAATCTATAAGCATCATCCACCGTTAAATCAGGATGCTTATCCGTTACTTTCACTACTTCTTTCCTTTCCTTTTCAGCCTGGAGTAAATATTCAACAATTTCTAAATCTGCCCCTTTCACTAAAGCCACTTTTTACACCCCCGTTTTTATCTTTGCTAATTCTGCCGCTACATCTAAAATCATATCCTCTTGTCCACCAACTACTTTTCTTTTCCCAAGTTCTATTAAAATATCACGAGCGTCTACACCAAAACGCTTTGCCGCTCTTTCAGCATGTAATAAAAAGCTAGAGTATACACCAGCATACCCCATTACAAGACTACCTTTTTGAATTTCTTGCGGTCCCGGTAATAACGGAGCGACTACGTCCTCTGCTAAGTCCATCATCTTATACAGATCTATATCTAGTTCATATCCCATACGATCTAAAACGGCGAGCAATACTTCTGTTTGTGCATTTCCAGCCCCCGCTCCAAGACACCGTACACTTCCATCAATACGTGTCGCACCTTCTTCAATTGCCGCCACTGTATTCGCTACTGCAACAGAAAGGTTGTTATGGCCATGGAAGCCAATTTCAACATTTAAAGATTGACGTAATGCACGAATACGTTCACGTACTTCATGAGGCAATAAAGCACCAGCTGAATCAGTTACATAAATCGCTTCTGCACCATAGGCCTCCATCAGCTTTGCTTGTTCTACTAACTTTTCAACCGGTGCAGAATGTGCCATCATTAAAAAACCGCACACTTCCATACCTAACTCACGTGCAAATTGAATATGCTGAGCTGAAACATCCGCTTCTGTTACATGCGTTGCTACCCGAACAAGTTTCGCACCAATATTTGCAGCTTGCTTTAGTTCATGGATAGTTCCAATACCAGGAATTAACAAAACAGCTACTTTAGCTTGCTTGCACTCATCTACCGCCGCTTCAATCAGCTTCATTTCATTAATTAGCGACTTTCCATATTGTAATGTGGAGCCTCCTAAACCATCTCCATGACTCACTTCGATATAATGCATACCAGCTTCATCTAATGCCCTTGTTACAGAACGAACTTGTTCTTCTGTAAATTGATGTTTCATTACATGACTTCCGTCACGTAAACAAACTTCCGTTATTTTAATTGGCATTTTACTATTTCGCCTCATTCATTACACCTCTTTTCATTTCTGAAATGATCTGCGTTGCAAACTCTTCACCAACTTTTAATGCCGCTGCTGTCATAATATCTAAATTACCGGCATAAGGAGGAAAATAATCTCCAGCTCCTTCAATCTCTAAAAATACAGTCACACGATTCCCATCAAACATTGGCTCTTGTTTTAACGCATAACCTGGAACATACGTCCTAACTACTTCCACCATCTTTTGAATCGCCTCTCGGATAGCAACCTTATCCATATACTTAACTTCACAATATACTGTATCTCTCATTAAAATAGGAGGGTCCGCAGGATTTAATATAATGAGTGCTTTCCCCTGATCTGCCCCGCCAATTTCTTCAATTCCACGCCTTGTCGTAATTGTGAATTCATCAATATTCGCCCTTGTACCTGGACCTGCACTTAAACTTGAAATTGTAGCAACTATCTCTGCATATGTAACATTTGCCACCTCATTAATAGCATGCACAATCGGAATCGTTGCTTGCCCCCCGCACGTAATCATATTAACGTTTTGCTTATCTACAAAATCATTATTTTGTAAAGCAGGGCAAACGAACGGTCCACATGCAGCAGGTGTTAAGTCGATTACTTTTTTTCCAAGCTCTCCTAATACTTTTGCATGATAATTATGTGCTTTAGCTGAAGTTGCATCAAATACAATATCAGCTATACTCGGCTTATCAATAATTGCTTGTATCCCGTTATCAAAAACCACATATCCCTCTTCTTTTGCTCGCTTTAAACCATCCGATTCTGAATCTATTCCAATCATGGCATTCAGCTCTATGACTTCACTTTTTCTTAACTTATACATTAAATCCGTACCAATATTACCTGATCCAATAATAGCTGCCTTTACTTTTTCCACATCTATCCCCCCTTTTTCACCGCTTTAATCTATTTGAATTTAACAGAAACCGATCCTAGTGAACCGAAATCAGCTTGAATACTATCTTTACTATTCACTGCGACTGCACCAGATAACGCACCTGGTAAAATTAACTCACCTGCTTTTAATCCAATATTAAATTCATGAAGTTTATTAGCTAACCAAGCAACGGCTTGCGCAGGATGCCCTAATGCTGCTGCGCCAGCTCCTGTAGCAATTAAACAATTATTCTTATAAAGTGTCATTCCTGTTGTACGTAAATCTACTTTATCAATGCTAGAGAATGTATCACCAACTACAACTTTTGCCGATGACCCATTATCCGCCACTGTATCAGCAAGCTGAATCTTCCAATCGGCAATTCTACTATCAATAATTTCAAGTGTAGGCACGACATATTTCGTCGCCATTAGAACATCAACATATGTAATGTTAGGACCGCTTAAGTCTTCTGCTAAAACAAAACCTATTTCTGCTTCTATCTTTGGAGATACAAAGGAGTCTATTGAAATTTCACTACCATTTTCTATCTTCATATCATCTAGTAAATGTCCATAGTCAGGTTCATCTACTCCAAGCATTTGTTGCATTGCAACACTCGTAAGACCGATTTTCTTCCCAATTATGCTACGCCCACTCTCTAATTTCCTCTCTATAACTTCAAGTTGAATATTATAAGCATCCAAAACTGATAAATTAGAATACCTCTCTGTAAAAGGAGTAATCCCTACACACGAATTTTCAGCTTGTATTAGTTCATCTGCTAATTCTTTAATTAATAACTGCACTCATCTCACCCCATTTTTCAATTTTATACTTATCGCACATCAACGAAACTTTAATTAGCTCCCACCTAGCTTCTTTGTTTCCACATAATTTTGAGGTGGGAGTTTTACTGTTCACAAATAGTCGGATAAAACTCCACTGATGCAGCATTGACTTTATAATTTCATCGTAACTGTCTTAGCTTCTGTATAAAATTCAAAACTATGACGTCCACCTTCTCTACCAATCCCGCTAGCCTTCGAACCTCCAAATGGAGTACGTAAATCTCGGACATACCAACAATTAATCCATAGTAAGCCTGAATCAATTTGTGAAACAACTCGTTGTGCTCGTCTAAGATCGTTCGTCCAAACAACTCCAGCTAGTCCATAAACAGAATCGTTCGCAATGCGAATTGCATCCTCCTCCGTTTTAAATGGGATAACAACTAGAACTGGGCCAAATATCTCTTCTTGCGCTACACGCATACTGTTATCAACATCATATAGAATAGTAGGTTCATAAAAATTCCCTTCTACTAAACTTTTAACTCTTTTTCCACCATAGGCTAATTTTGCGCCTTCCGAAATCCCTATTTCTACGTAACGATCAACTGTTTCTAAATGAGATTTTGATACAAGCGCTCCCATATCGGTAACTTCAGAAAGAGGATCTCCTACTTTTATTCTTTTTACAGCCGCTACAAATTTCTCTAAAAACTGTTCATATACACTTTCTTGCACAAGTAATCTTGAACCAGCTAAACAAATTTCTCCTTGGTTCCGATAAATAGCTTCAATGGATCCCTGTACTGCTTCATCTAAATCCGCATCTTCAAATACGATATTTGCTGATTTACCTCCTAACTCTAATGAAACAGGAATTAAGTTTTCTGATGCATTACGCATAATTGTTTTTCCTGTGTTACTTTCTCCAACAAATGAAATTCTTCTTACAGCCGGATGTGTTGTCATTGTTGTCCCAACAGTATTTCCTGGACCTGTAATAATATTAAGTACACCTGGAGGTAGCCCTGCATCATTTGCAATTTCACCGAGCATAACTGCACTTAAAGGGGTATACGAGGCTGGTTTGACAACAACAGTATTACCAGAAGCAAGTGCAGCTGATGCTTTCCACGTCATTTGCATAAATGGCAAATTCCAAGGAATGATTAAACTAGTCACTCCCGCTGGAGCATACTTTGCATATGACATAAAGTTATGTTTGTCATAATGCTCATGCACCATATATTTAGCCATTTCAGCAAAGAAGCGAAAATTATGAGCCGAGCGTGGTATATCGAACCCTTTACTTTCTTTAATTGGTTTTCCAACATCAAGAGTTTCTAAATACGCTAGTTCATCCACTCTTTCCATAATCAAATCCGACATTTTGCATAAAATATTCGATCGTTCTTCCACAGGCATTTTACTCCAAATACCACTTTTAAATGTTCGTTCTGCCACATCAATTGCTCTTTTTGTGTCCTCTTCATTTGCCTTTGCTATAGAAGCAAGCTTTCTATTCGTCGCTGGATTGAACGTATCAAACGTTTCGCCGGATATAGAATCCACATATTGTCCATCAATAAACAACTTCGCATCTTTTACTTTCAGTTTTTCAGCTAATAATTCTTTGTTCACCTTCCTTACCTCCTATTCCTCAATTTCTAAAACCATCTCAATTTCAATTGTTGTGTTATTAGGTAATTGAGCCATTCCGACAGCAGAGCGGGCGTGTTTTCCCTTTTCCCCAAAAATATCAACTAATAAATCCGATGCTCCATTCATTACCTTTGGCTGATCGATAAAATCTTCTGTACAATTTACAAAACCAAGCATCTTTACAACTCGTTTTACCTTATTTAAATCACCAAGTTCGTTTCTCACAACACTTAACAAATTCAACATTGATTGTCTTGCTGCTTTATATCCCTCATCAATTGGTATATCCTTTCCTAATTTCCCATGATACTCATCTACACCTTGTCCAGCAGTAAACAATAAATTACCCACTTTTACACAACTAACATAATTTCCGACTGCTGGACGAATAGCTGGTAGTGTGATACCTAACTCACTTAATTTATTCTCAGGTGTTTGTACTCTCTGCATATGCTTCACCTCGTTTTTTTATATCAATATTTAAAAATTCCGCAGCATTTCCCCCAAGCATTGCTGCCTTTTGTTCCTCAGATAAACTGGATGTCTCGTCAATCACTTTTCCTGGATCAATTTCTCGCAATAAAAATGGATAATCCGAACCCATGAAAATTTTTTCATGTCCAAATCTTTCAATCATATATTTCAAATTAATAGGATCGTAATTTAAAGAATCAAAATAAAATTTCTTTGCATAATAACTAGGAGGGTGTGTAGTCAACCGCAAATGTGGCCATACTTTCCACCCCTGATCTAATCTTGGCAAAATATATGGGAAAGACCCTCCACCATGCGCAAAACAAACCTTCAACCGTGGAAACTTCTCCATTATCCCACTCCATATAAGTGTAGCTGCCGCTAGAGCCGTTTCACTTGGCATCCCGACTGTATACATAAAATTATGATGCGGCATTCTATCGCGCCCTAATGTTTCCCATGGATGAATAAAAATTGGAACTTGCCACTTTTCGGCCATTCGAAAGAATTCAATAAATGATGGATCATCTAAATTTTTCCCATTTACGTTTGTACCAATTTCAATACCATGTAAATTTAATTCCGTAATACACCGCTCCATTTCACGAACCGCAGTTTCCCCATCTTGCATCGGAACCGTTCCTAATCCGACAAAACGATCTGGATATGCTAAAACTGTTTCTGCAATAAAATCATTTTGAATACGTGCCATACTTTCAGCTTCCTCTGGTTTTGCCCAATACGAAAATGTGACAGGGATTGGTGATAAAACTTGAATATCGACACCTTCACGGTTCATATCTTCAATCCTTTTCTCAGGACACCATACTTGATCTGTCACGTCACGAAAATTTTTGCCTCCAACCATAATACTTGCACCACATGTACAAGTCCGATTTAATATTGGCCAACGACCGCCACCAAACTTCTCTTCAAAATCCGGAAAAGTTTCAGGAATAATATGTGTATGAAAATCTATTCGCACTTCCATTCCTCCACTTCTTCCGGCATAATGTAACCACAGTTTTTACATGCACGAATTTCTTTATTTGAATTAAAACTATGAATCGCTTCTTTTACTTGTTTTTCAATATCATTTAATTGAACACGTACACGATGCATTTCATGATTACACTCGTCACAGAACCAAACGAAATCCTCGAGTTCTCCTTGGTTACGTTTTCTTTCAATTACTAGCCCATATGTGTTAGCAATGCGATGTGGTGAATGAGGTACCATAGCTGGTAGCATAAATACATCGCCTTCTTTTACTGTAACGACTTCACGCTTACCTTCCTCTGTAATACATTCCACATAACAGTCACCTTTAATTTGATAAAAAAACTCATCTGAGGGATCTACATGGAAATCACGTCTTCTATTTGGACCACCTAATATCATGGCGATAAATTCCGAGTCCTGCCAAATAACTTTATTATTTACCGGCGGCTTCAACAAATCTTTATTCTCATCAATCCATTTTAGTAAATTAAAAGATTGTAATGTTTTTGACATATTTCTTCCTCCTCATTATTCCTTCTATTTATATCGTTTTGAAAGACCATCCGAGTAAAGAGCTAGACTTTTGCAACTCTCCTTGACATACATAATTTCTAATTCTTGTTGAAGATATCCGCTCACCTTCTTCACAACACACATCTTCAACTATAGAAATATTGAAGTGTTCTCGTAGAAGCTCTATATCACCCTCTCGATTTTTTCCAAATCTAAAATCTTGGCCAATATAAATTTCTACAGGACATAACCTTTGTAGCTCTTTAACAAAATAACTCGCCCTTTTTGTTACATAAGACTCATCAAAACGAATTGCAACTATATGTTCAACACCAAGATTCTGAAGACGTTTCACCTTCTCATCAATTGGCGTTAATATTCGAGCGCCTTGAAAATAAGAACGTGGTGGTGGATCAAATGTATACACAACATTTGTAATCTTTAATTCTTTCGCTCTATGAATCGCGTTTTTAATAACAACTTGATGACCTTTATGTACGCCATCAAAAGCACCAATTGAGACAATTGATCTCTTTAATACCGGTATACAGTTATCATGTATATAAATGAGTCTCACCTCTCTTTTTGGAATTAAATTTCCAAAAATCCAAATTCCTTCGAAATTAAATTCGCCGTATTCATCACACTTTGAATTATGATTTCACGATTACTTCCCTGCATATACGATATAGGTCCAACAATATTAAGCGCTGCAATTGTTCTCCCAGTGTAAGATCGAATGGGAGCTGCAATTCCATACAATCCATGCTCATTTTCATTATCACTAATTGAATAACCTTGCTTACGAATCGTCTGTAACTCTGTCTGGAATTGTTTCACGCAAGTAATTGTATTGGGTGCTCGTGGTAAAAGCCTTTTTTCTGAAGTAAATTCTAAGGGAGATGAATTAAATGAAAGCAACACTTTCCCTGTACTTGTACAATACGCAGGCTCTCTTGATCCAACATGTGTTGAAATTTGAACGGAATCCTTTGATGAAACTTTCAAAATAAATACAACATCACCACGATCAAACATGCCAATATGCACAGTTCCATTAAAATTCCTTACAAGCTCTTCTACAAGCGGAATTGCTCCACTATAAATCTCTTGCTGAAACATTACTTGATTTCCCCACTCTAACAATTTCCAACCTAATCTATATTTTCTTTGCTCATCTTGAATGAGCATTCCTTCTTCACACAACGTACGAACAAGGTGATGAACCGTACTAGCATTCATATTTAGTTTTTCCGCTATTTCAGAATTTCCTAGTACAGGTTCATCACTCGTAAAACAATTTAGAATTTTACAAATTTTACTGATAGAAGCGATCAAATCATTTACCTCCCCTATTTCAGTTACAGTTCTCTATTTTACGTGTTGTTAATAATATAAGAAGATTTACATCCTAACAGTAAAATTCTTGTTATCATCTGTTGCTCCTTCCTTTTCCAAATAAAAATGTAAGCGTAAACATTTTTATTTAGCTTAAAGCGCCTTCGGATGAACTCGATTGCAAAGCTTCCTTCACTAGAGAAAGCGATTGTTGTTTTTTGTACGCACTATAAAACATTCCCATTTTACGCACCGGATCTCCAGAATAGTAACGCTCATATTGTAATAATCGTTGTCCAAAAGCTTCACCACATAAATCCCAAGCTAATTTAAACAAGCGAACACGTTCCTCAGAAGAGACTCCTTCACGCCCGATATAATATTTATGCATATCATCTTGAATCTCAGGGTTCATAAAATCAGCGCCTGTCGGTGACATCAATAGCCCACCAGCACCAATGGTTTGAATGATTTCAATAGCCCGCGGATACATTTTAGGTAATAAACTACGTATCGTATCAAGCGGCAACCTCGCAGGAACAACTTCTCCATATGGATTCGTTTCATATTCATATTCAGCTACTTGCAAGAGAGCACGTATCGTTTCTACATCTTGCATAAGCTCTGCTAACTGGTTTTGTACATTTAAAAAACCGTCTACTCCTATCGAATCTGCTAATTTCATAGCTACTTCAGCGGCGAAAGATAGCTTAACTAACCCTCTTACTCCAGATTGATGCGCTGGTTGATGACCAATTCCCGTTTTAGGGTACAATTGATTCCCAGCTTCTACACTTTGATAAATAAATACTTTATCCCATGGGATAAACACATTATGAAATACTAGTAATGCATCCATTTCCTCAAACCTTGATGCAAGTGGATGATCAAATAGAGAACGTTTTCCATCTTGCATTGGCTCACGACAAAGAATCCTTAGTCCCGGTGCATCAATTGGAACGGCAAAAGAAATTGCATGACGTTCATCACCTGGTTTAAAACTTGGATAGGAGTATATAATTACCTCATCTGTAATCGGGGCAAGTGTCGCTAACATTTTAGCACCACTAACATACATCCCTTCCTCTGTTTCACTTACTACACCTAAATGCATTGTTTCATCTTCTTGTTGATGAGAAGCCTTGCTCCGATCATTTTGCGGATTAATAATCGCATGTGTTAAAAATAAATCATTATCTCGTATATGTTTATAATAGTTCTTTATATTCGCTCCCCATTCTGGATTGAACTTCTCAAAAAACCACGCATTACTTGCCATTGAAGTAACTGTTACATTTAAAAAATCAGGTGTTCTTCCCATTAAACCAAAGGTAGCTTTTGCCCATATTTCAAATAATTCACGACGCGCTTTTAAGTCCTCATAATTTTTGGGTACTAAAAATGCATTTGAGACCCTTTCTCCTGTCTCTTCGCATATATGAGTAATCTTATCCTGATATTCTGGATTGTGCTGCATATCATATAAGTTAGCAATTTGTAAAATAGGTTCGCGAAAAACATCTTCATTTACTACATCTGTTACTTTTCTTCCACCCATCCAAATTTCAGGATTTCTTTTTCGCAATCCTTCAATATACTGTTCCCCTGTTCTAATCGCCATTCTTTCCCCTCCAATTTCCCATAATAATATACTAAAAAGTTTAGAAATCTCATTAGATGACCGAATTTTCAATTATTATACCAATTTTAATTCGTACAATTTCTCCCTTATTTCACATTATGAAATCTTAATAATTTTTTAAGCAATACGAAAAAGGAACGGTCTCCCGTTCCTCACCCATTCACTTTCTCCGCATTATTCCAATAATACTTACTAAACGCTTCCGTTAACACATCAATGGTATTATATAGTTCATCTAAAGTATTATCTACACCACCAACTTCGATTAGCATCGCATTTTTAGATAAATCTTGATTATACACTCCATCCCCGTCCTTTTTATACTTCGGAAAAATCCCTCTACTTAACCCGTAATAATTTTCATCTAAATAACTATTGATTGCCCTTGCAATTTTTTCATTCTCTGTATGATTCCCATTTTCCATTCCAATTATAAAATATAATCTTGCATATGATTTCCCGTTAATTACTTTTGTTGTTACCTTTTTCCGCTGATCATCACGATGTATATCAATTGGAAACGCAATTTTATTATTTTGCGCCAATGTTTCTTTTACATATCCATGAGACGCTTTATACGCTTGATACCATTTCCACTTTTTACTCGCTAATAAATCCCCCATATTCGTTTTATCATGAATTACTGGTATTCCTTGCCCTTCAAGCTGCTCCTTCAAACGTTCCCCTAGTAAGGACACATTTACGTCCGGGCTCGATGGGTCGGTAGCTCCTGGTAATAATGGAAAGAACGATTCCCAACTATGCGTATGATAAATGTATACTGCACTTTCACCCTGTTTCGTTCCATTTCTTTTCTGTACTGGATTTTTCTTTTCCGCTTCTGTGACTTTATCTTTTGCTACTTCTCGCTCTTTCGTTACTTCTTCAATTGGTACACTAGATTCATTAGGTATATTCGTATAGTTCGTCCCTTCACCAGCTACGATAATGTTAGAATAATACTTCGACATACCTGGTACTTCTTTCCCGACAAACGTTCTTAAGTCTTTAATTTTCAAATCCGTCGCGATAGAGAATAATAAACTTCCAACTGACTCCCGTTTATTTATTTTAAAATAATCTGTTCCGAAATAATGATTCTCACTTTCTATCATTTGAACAAAACCTTGCATCGATACTTTTCCGAACCATTGATTCGCGTAATAAGATTTCATTGTATGTAAAAGAGAAGTTACAATAGATGCGATTACAATCACTACAAATGCATATGTAAACAATAAATATATTAATCTCTTTCCATGTATACGAGTTGGATACTTTTTCAATGTATCACCTTCTTTATACATGAATATGTACAAGCTTTATGTAATATACGCATAAAAAAGAGAAATGGCATCCCATTTCTCTTTCTCACGCTTATTTCTCTTTTTCTGCATCTGACGAAGGTAACTTCTTCGCTTGTTTTTCTTTAAAAATTTCACCAATTGCACCAAGAGTACCAAGTGTTTCAATTGCATTAGATGGAATAAAGACTTTATTTGCTGGCCCTTTCGCAACTTCTGCTAATGATTCAAATGATTTATAAGCAAGTACGCGCTCATCTAAATCTGCTGCACGGAGTAACTCAATTCGATTTTGTTCTGCTTTTGCGATTTCCTCAATCGCTCTTGCTTCCCCTTGCGCTTCTAATTCTTTTGCTTCTTTAATACCTTCTGCTTCTCGAATGCGCGCTTCTTTATCCCCTTCAGCCATTAAAATTTTACTTTGTTTTTCCCCTTCAGCACGAAGGACCTTATCTTGTTTTGCTGCTTCAGCTTCTAAAATGATCGCACGTTTATTACGTTCTGCTTTCATTTGTTTTTCCATTGATGCTTGCACATCTTTTGGTGGGTTAATATCTACTACTTCAACACGCTCAATACGAACGCCCCATTTTTCTGTCGCTTCGTCAAGCGCTAAGCGAATTTCTGTTGAAATTTTTTCACGACCAGATAATGTTTCATCAAGTTCCATTTTACCAATAATTTGACGCATCGTTGCAGAAGTAATGTTACGAACACCATATTCATAATTGGAAATACCGTATGTCGCAAGTTCTGGTTCAACAATTTGATAGAAAATAATTGTATCAATTTCTACTTGTACATTATCTTTCGTAATTACCTTTTGTGGCGGTACATTCGTTTGTTGAATACGTAAGTCGTGATATACGCGAACTCGATCTACAATCGGTATTAATAAATTTAATCCTGGCTGCATAATACGCTGAAACTTACCAAATCTTTCAACGACCCCTACTTTTTGCTGAGGAATAATTTTAATTGTTAATGCAACAAATGTAACTACAATTAGTGCGAAAATAATCGTTAACGTTAATGCTACCATATTTATTCACTCTCCCTTTTTACTTGTAAAATAGTACTATGCCTCTTTATAACAACGACTTTTTCTCCGGCATCAATAGGAGCATCCGAAATAGCTGTCCAAGTATCTCCATCCACTTTCACAATACCGTTCACTTCACTTGTAATCGCTTGCATAACAATTCCCTTTTTACCGACAAGTTTATCTACTGTATCAGTAAAACCTTTTGCTTCTCGAAAGTTTTTTGAAATTCTTTTCGTAAAGAAAGTCAATGTTAAACTTACAATCGCACCAGCGACAACTTGTAAAAATAGTGCATCAGGAGCAAATAAGGCAATAAGACCTCCGACAACAGCTCCAATTCCAAGCCAAAGCATGTAAAAAGTAATCGACAACATTTCTGCGATAAATAAAATACCCGCTATTATAAACCAAATCACCCATCCAGCCATATGCAACCCTCACTTTCTTTCTCAATTTCTATATGTATATGAAGAAAAGAATGGTTTATCCGCCCTATCTCACACAGAGGGCGTTTGCTACAAGCTATTATACATATTCGCTGTTACAACAAGTATTAATAAAATACTATATCAATATATTCTTCATTATACATGAAAATCCCTTTCAAAAAATGACAAAATATTTAATTCTTCAAAAAACGTAATTTTCAGATTATAATTATTCTAACTAAAAAAGCATTATTTTTTTGGAAGGTGGTATTCTTATTGCCAAAACGTTCACTAGCTTACTATTTAGGCTCCAAAATGTGTATTACCCTCGCTGACATTGTATACTTAATGATTATTACGACTCACATCTATATCACAACTAAATCAGCTACAATTACTGCTCTTTTTCCATTATTACAAGTAATCACAAACCTTATCGCGAACACATCTGCACCACTTATAATGAATCGTTTTCCATCTTATGCATTGCTATATACTCTACAATGGATTAAAACAGTTCTTTTACTATTATTAATGATATTATTTCCTATGCTATCCACAAACATCATTTCTCTTTTAACTTTCATCATCTTCATTTCATTATGTAGCGGCTGGAGCGCTCCATTATTATACAGCATTCTTCCGCACCTAACGCCAAAAGAAAAGTTAGTAAAAGTAAATAGCATCTTTTCCTTTTCAACACAAATTGTGCAAGCAGCTGCTTACTCATTTACAAGTATAATTGTTCTTCTCATTGGTGTTACTTCGACACTCATGATTAATAACATATTGATGATTTTCGGATGTATTACATTACACCTTTCATTACAATCTATACAAGCTGAACGAGTAGCAGAACCCTCCTCTTCAAAAACTATTACTTTATTAGAGGGCTGGAAACTATTATTTCAGCACCCGTCTCTACGCACCGTTACATTTATGGATTTAATTGAAACTTTCGCAGGGACGATATGGATTGGTGCCATTACGATGGCATATGTAACTACCGCTTTACATAAAGGCGAAGAATGGTGGGGATATATTAATACAAGTTATTATGTCGGAACGTTAATTGGCGGAATATTAGCATGGAAAATGAGTACATATATTCAAAATAATTTAATACGCTCTATGGCGATAGGATCTCTTTTGTTTAGTATTCTTACATTTTTATACGGTGTTACGAGCAGCGGAATTATTGCCCTATTCCTTTGCGTTCTAATGGGACCATGTTATCAAATTAGAGATATTTCTCAAACGACAGTTTTACAATCAAGCGTCGCTCCTTCTTTATTATCAAAGATGTACACAGCTCACGGTGCTCTTCTTTCAACCGCTTCTGGTGTTTCTATGCTAAGTGTCGGCATAATTACTGACACTTTCGGTGTTCGTACTATTTATATCATTGCTTCTTTTCTTATTTTATGTTCAGCTTGTTTGTCTTTTCGTTTATTAAAACATCAGAGATCGCAAAAGAAAGAGTTTTCTATTTAACATATTGTATCTAATGATTTATTTCTTATATAAGACTCCCAATTACATAATCCAACGATGTTTCGAATATATCTATCACAACTTACAATATATCAACGATTCGACAAGGGATTTCTATTCATCAATAAAAATCGACAACACTTTAAGATAATAAAAAGAGAAGGCTGTCTCCAAAACATCAATTTGAGCAGCCTTCTCTTTTTTCCATTTACGATAAATTGGGAATCTTTCTATGCTTTGCCGCCTGTTCAAAAGCGTATGCTAGTTTAATTAATGTTCCTTCACTAAAAGCAGTACTGGCAAGTGTAATACCAAAAGGCCTCCCGCTTTTCATATATCCAGCCGGCATTGCTATAGAAGGATAACCAGCCTTTGCACATATAGTTGATCCTATATAGGAAGGAAACAGTATCGCATCAAGATTGTATTTTTTTAATGCAAAATCAATTCCTTGTTCTTGTGAAAAGTATATATCTTCTAATCTTGCCTTTAAATATTCAGGATTTCTTAACGTATTAAGGAAATCTTTTCTTCTTTCTAGCTTTGTTTGTCCATATTTCAAAGCTCTTTCTGTTATGTTTTTATTAAACTCCATTAACTCCGAAATAGAATGTACTGGAATAGTAGAAGGTAATTTAGAAAGATAGTTATCTAAGCTATGCTTCAGTTCGTAAAGCGGTACTCCCCAACTCCATTCCCTATGAAAGGATGGAATATCGATATCTTCTATTACTGTCGCTCCTTCACTACGTAACACTTGAATTGTTTCTTTAAACAATTGTTCATCGTACTCGCCAGATTCATAATAATCTTCTGGTGCTTTGTCAAACACCCCAATTTTAGCTCCATGCAAGCCATTAATATTAAGATATTTCGTATAATCCTGCTGTGCCCTTCCTTCGCTTTTTTGAGTAGATGCATCCATCTCATCTACTCCCGTTAAGCTCCCTAATAAAATTGCAGCATCTGTTACCGTTCTAGCAAATGGTCCCGCTGTATCTTGCGAATAAGTGAACGGAATAATGCCTCTACGACTAATTAGACCAACAGTCGGTTTAATACCTACTACAGAGTTTTGAACAGCCGGACTCAAAATAGAGGCATCCGTTTCTGTTCCAACAGATAATACTGTTAAGTTAGCCGCCACTGCCACAGCAGACCCTGTACTCGATCCTCCAACAAACATATCATCTTTTCCTGTTCCGTAAGGGTTTATTGTTTGACCTCCCCTAGCGCTATATCCAGCCCACATTTCAAAAGACATTCCGTTTGCCAACTCTGTCATATTTGCTTTCCCTATTATAATTGCACCTGCTTCTCGCAGTTTTGTAACAAGAAATGCGTCTTGACTACTAATATTATGCTCAAGAGCAATTGTCCCTGCACTTGTATGCATAGAATCATTCGTTTCAATATTGTCCTTCAGTAAAACTGGTATACCATGTAATGGACCTCTCACACCTTTTGTCTTTCTTTCATGATCTAACGCTTCTGCAATAAAGATAGCATCTGGATTTATTTCTAAAATAGAATTGATTTTCGGACCATCTTGGTCATACTTTGCGATCCTATAAAGATAATACATGACTAATTCTTTCGACGTTAATTTTCCTTCTTCCATTGCAGTTTGTATATCATGAATTGTTAATTCTTTTTGCAATAATGTATTAAACTGAATTTCCATTTTCATTCTCCTTTTATAAGCCCTTTTCTTTATGAATTGTATCTATTAATTTTTCATTTTCTTCGCTCCTCGTATAAACAACTACTATCCCTTAAAAGAAATTCAACTCACCTATTTAAAAACCTTTAATTTCCCGAAAAATAAAAAGAGTCTGAAACGAATCGACTTCCGCTTCAGACTCTGTTATTACTTTACATATATCTCATCTAGTAAATGTAAAAACTCTCCTTGTTTACCTGCTAATTCAGGACATTTTACAATATCAACCCATTCATAACAAAATGCTAAACCTTTATCTTCTTCACCATCACTTACTATATGTTCCCACGTATCTTTCACATCTGTTACTAATGAAACATGGAAAAAATGACGTTTTTGATATTCCTTTTTTTCTTTCACATAAATAATATAATCAGCAAGGAATCGCTCAATGTATAAATGACATAGTCCCGATTCTTCTTGTACTTCACGTAAAATCGCTGCTGTTAACGTTTCTCCTTCATCAACTGTCCCACCTGGTACTTGGATACCAGCTTCAGGTATATCACGATGTTTAAAAACGAGTAATTGCATATTCCCTTCTTTTTCTCTTGTAACATATGCATGTACCTTTTTCTTATATAACATCGTCATCTTAGCCCTCTCCCCCCAATTATTTACTTCGTTACTTCTTCAAGCGTAAGTTGGTTTTCATATAAATATGTAGCTTGCGGATTCCCCACATATCGTACGTGCCACGGTTCATATCGATAACCGGTAATCCCTTCTTTCTCTTTCGTATACCGAATAACGAAACCAAACTTATGTGCATTTTCAGAAAGCCATTTTCCTTCTTTCGTCTCCCCAAAAACTGTTTCTAATTGAAATTTTGCAGATTGAGATGTAATATCCATTGCTAACCCCGTTTGATGTTCACTCGTACCAGGAACTGCACTGGACATCGCTGTTTTTGCTTCACCATCTTGTTTTTTATACATCGTATTTAATGCTTTTTGTCGATCAAAAGATCTAAATCCAGAGACTGCAAAAAGGAAAATACGCTCCTTATCGGCTTGCTGGAACATTTGCTCCAGCGCCATCGCTGCCTCTTTCCTCATTTTTTTCTTCTCTTGATCACCTTCACTAGAGTAACGTACTTTTGGAATAACTAAATCTGGTGGCTTATACCCATCTGGTAAACGCCTACTTTTATTTACAAGTACAAGCATCGAATTTGGATTATTAATGACTGCGATATCCCCATCCATATTAGCAATCGTTTCTTTTGCTTTCGGAAATATATTGTTTACATTTACTTCCCGCGCCTCTTGATCCTTATACATTTTATAATTTATCCCTGCTACTCCAACAATCAGTATCACTGCTACGATACCAAGTAATGTCCATCTTTTTTTCATATAACGACCTCTTATTTTAATAATTTGGCCATTTCATACTCATCGACACCATTTCCATCGATGATAAGAGCAGATTTTTTGACACCTTCTTGTTCAAATCCAATTTTACTATATAGTGCCTGAGCTCTTGTATTGTGGGCCATTACCGTTAATTCTAAACGCCATACATCATGTAATCTTGCCCACTTCTCTACTTCTTTAAACAAACTTGTTCCAATACCTCGGCCACTATATTCTTGCAAAATACCTATGACAATTGTCGCAACATGTCTCTTTCTTTGAATATTATTTCCGTTTACTAAAATAAACCCTACTATTCTACCTTCTTCAACTGCTACAAATATGTTTGCATTTTCATTTTCTATAAATCGATGAATCATTTGCTCTTGTTGCTCTACTGTAGTTTTTCGTTCTCCTGGTTCGTATAACATAAATTTCGTTTCTTCGTCTAATTGCTTACTTAATTGTAAAAATGATGCTGCATCTTCTACTCTAATCTCCCGAATCACCTTGATCACCCTATTCATTCTGTTAGTTAAAAATTTTCCTTGTAAAAAGATTTTCTCCACTATTCCGAAAATTCCTTTTTAAATCCCTTACTATAAATAGACAAATTTCGATATTGCTATAATGATAGGAAATTATGTCTATAATGTGACACATCTTTTTAACTACCATAATTTATGCTCAAAAAGAAAAAACGTAAGCTTCTCACTTACGTTTATCCATTCACTTTTTCAGCTTGCCAAAAATATTCTCCAAATGCTTTAGCAAGAGCATCAATTGATCTATTCAATTCTTCATCTGTATTATCTACGCCACCAACTTCAATTAAAATCGCCTGTCCTGATAAGTCTTGATTATAGACTCCGTTCCCTGTTTGAAAGCCTTTTTGAATAACCCCTCGGCTCACTCCCGGATATTTCTTACTAATCGCCTCATGTAATGCTGTTGCTAATTGTAAGTTCTTTTCATAGTTTTTGTTACCTTTCCCAATTACAAAAGCGAGCTTCGCATATGATTTATCTCCAATTGTTTTTGTCGTGACATTTTTCCGGGCACTATCACGGTGCAAATCAAAAAAGTATTGAAGTTCTTTATTTCCAGTCATAGCTTGTTGTACAATTTCTCGGGACATTTTGTAAGAACTATTACTGTTTAATCCTTTACTTATTAACTTTTGGCCGACATCAGTCTTATCGTTAGTAGCCCCTATACCTTCACTTTCCAGTTGTTCCCGAAAACGATCACCGACTATTGAAATATTCGTTACAGAGCTCGTTGCTTTATTCGGATCTGGGTCATTCGTTAAGTTAAGTAACGGCAAATAAGATTCCCAACTATGTGTATGATAAATAAATGCAACTTGCCTTTTCCCGGTTGTTTGAGCTGGCTGTTTCTTCTCTTTATTCGGATCAGGCTTAGGAACTTGTCCATTTTCTCCAGTCCGTTCCTTTACTACTTCTTCAAGAGGAACACTCGACTCTATCGGTAAGTTGGAGTAATTTGTTCCTTCGCCTGCTATTACAATTTCCGTATCGTACTTTCCGAACCCTGGAAGTTCCTTTCCAACAAAACTACGTACATCATCGAAACGTATATTCGTAGCCATTGAAAAGAGGAATGAAGAAATAGAAAAGTCTTGATTCAAATTTCGGTACTCTTGTGTAAAGTAATGATTCTCTTTTCCTAGAACATACATGTAGCCATTCATTGATAACTCATTTAACCAATTATATAAATACGTTGACTTCGTCTCTTTCATAGAAGTTACCATCATACTAATAAGAAAAAAAGTCGCTAATACCGTAGTAATAATAAATAAAATTAACTTGCGTACACTCGTTAATTTCACATAAAAAAAGCCTCGATTCATACTATCACCCTCTCTATTTCAAGTTATGTACAAGCTCTAGAGAATAGACCGCTTAAATTTCGGCTATATTGTTAATGAGGTGAAATGAATTGAAGCTATTAATGGGAATATCACCAATCGTTCTATCATTTATTTTTTATTTACTTGCTATACACCGTAAAATTCGTATTGCACTTCATATTTTTGCGTACATAGCATTGTATGTACTCGGGACAATTATTTCTATTAATATATATGATGTTTTAATACAACATCTTGTTTTCATGACGAGCATTCATGGTATTTTACTAAATCCATTATTCCTTATTTCCGGAGCATATGTAGGAATATACACTTTGTCCCTAATATTGTCACAAATTATTACGACAATACTGAATATAGAAAATGGAGAGAGATAAAATGCAGCCACCGTTCATCTGTCATACATGCAAAAAAAGAATAGCGAGAAAGCAAGATCTTATTACTACTACATGGTACTTCCACTTTTATTTGTTTCACAACATTTGTTTTAAGCAGCAGAAACTATTTACCTCTCGCTTTATCCCTATTAATACACTCTTTAGTTTCTTTCTTATTATATATGGACTTATCGCTGGCAGTATCCTAATGTTCACAGAGCCATCTATAATTTGGCTTATTTTTTTGATTCCTACATTATATCGGCTTCTTTCTTATTATTACGTAGAGCGTTATTTCTCTAAATAACTGGTAGACTGCCCCCTAGGAATACTTAAACACGCCCAATCGGTTTCTTTTAACATTTTACCAATGTAAATGATTTGCCCAATATGTAAAGCATAATGTGAAATTTGCCTTTCAATCGCTTGCATGACAGTATGTTCTTCTCCACGAATGTATACTCTCTGCAAAATCTGATCCGGTGTTACATTATCCATCGCTTTAAAAACATATTCCCATCCTTCCTCCCACGCAGCAAGAGCTTCTTGTTTTGAATTGTAGCCGCCCTCAAATTCACCATCTCGATTACGATCGGTTTTTTCACCATCCGACGTTAACAAATCCGTCCATCTTGAACGCATATTACCATGTAGATGCTTAATAATAATGGCAATACTATTCGTCTCCTCATGAGAAGACCACATGATTTGTTCATATGATAATTGAGAAAGTGCCCGTTCTCCTTGCTTCTTTGTTGCTTTGAAATTCGAAATTGCACATTGTAAATATTCTCGTCCAATATCCAAATTAACCCCTACCTTCACACTAACTAATTTTCGTTCCATTCGGTAGTTCCATATTTGGCTGAAGTAAAACAACATCGCCAGCTTCAGGAACACCACCCAGTACAAGCACTTCGGATTTAAATCCTGCCACACGCTTTGGCGGGAAATTCACAACAGCAACAACTTGCTGACCAATTAACTCTTCTGGATTATATCTCTTAGTAATTTGAGCGCTTGATTGCTTAATCCCTAGCTCGCCAAAATCAATTTCTAGCTTAATTGCAGGAACCCTCGCCTCTTTGAATTCTTCAGCCACCCTCACCGTCCCAACCCGTATATCCAAAGTTAAAAAATCTTCAAAATTAGCCATTTTATCATTCCTCCCAATTATTACTTAGACAAAATACAAAAATCCCCTTCAAAAAAAGAAAGGCGCCTAAGCACCTTTCTTTTGTAACTCACTTGATTCATTTGATTTATAGAAGAAGTATCCGAGTACCCCGCCAATACATGATGGAATTAACCATCCTATTCCTTCTTTATATAAAGGTAGCATTTGCAGTACATTTGAAATTGCGTCAATTTTTATATTTGCACTTTCTAAACCATTAAACAAGCTAATTGATAATGCCCCTAAAATTGCTCCAATGTAAATTGTATTACGCTTTCCAATCCATTTATGGAAATACGAAAGTACGATTAATACAATTGCAACTGGATAAATGATCATTAACACTGGTAATGTTACTGCGATTAATTGTGTTAATCCTAGGTTTGATACAATTAAACTAAATACACATACTATTGTTACAATCGTTTTGTGTGAAAATTTCGGGAATAAATTCGAAAAGAACCCTGCACATGCAGATGCTAATCCAACAGAAGTTGTTAAACAAGCGAGTATAATAACAAGACCTAATAAAATTTTACCACTTGTTCCATATAACTCATTTACAACATTCGTTAAAATAAGACCACCGTTCTCAGACACACCAAGCGATGTGCTTGTAGAACCGAGATAAGCAAGTGATAAATATATTAACGTTAAGCCTAATACAGCAATAATACCTGATACGACTGTTATTTTTGCAATTTGTCCACTCTCTTTTATCCCTTTAGAGCGAATAACTTGTACAACAACAATTCCAAATACAAGAGCACTAATTGCATCCATCGTTAAATACCCTTGAATAAACCCACCAAAGAAAGCATTTTCTTTATAAGCAGCTAACGGTGCAGCCGGAGTTCCAATCGGATCAATAATTGCCTTTCCGACAATAACTGCAACTATTAATACTAATAATGGTGTAAGAAACTTTCCAAACCAATCAACTAATTTAGATGGATTTAATGATAAATACCACGTTATTCCGAAGAAAACTATAGTGAATAGAAATAGCATGTACCATTCTGAAACCATTGTATCTGATAAAAACGGCTTCATACCCATTTCAAACGAAACAGCCCCTGTACGTGGGATTGCAAAGAATGGTCCAATTGCTAAATAACTAACGAGTGGAAAAACAAACGCAAATATAGGGTGAACTCTTGAAGATAACGCTTTCAAGTCCCCCTCTACAAACGCGACAGCTGTGACAGCTAGTAGGGGAAGTCCGACTCCCGTTACAAGGAATCCAATTGTAGCAATCCAAACATTTTCTCCAGCTTGTTGCCCTAAAACTGGTGGAAAAATTAAATTTCCTGCTCCTAAAAATAATGCAAATAACATTAAACCAATTGCTAGCGTATCACCTGGCCTTAATCGTCCCTTCATTTCTTTAAATTGCATAGCACTTTTACATTGTTTTTCTCTATTCTCACAATATGCTATGCATCCTCCTCTCTGCTCATGATCATAAAAAATGCCCCTTACAAAGCAATGTCTTTCTCCATAATTTCTCCATTCCCCTTTTAATTACTCTAAATAACAAATTTTGATTTTTTTGAAATTTTAAATCATTAGAGTGTTATAACGCGGAGTTTAGTTGTCAGACCTCTTTGCTTTTATCACACATATAGTAACATATTTAGTTGAAAAATAAAAACATAATTTTTAATGGAATTTTTCGAAAATCAAAATTATCCACACTTATCTCCTCTATTTTATTCTATTACACAAATATTTTTTAAAATCTATGTATTTGTATGTTTTGTTATCTTTGAATAACTTTATGTAAGGACTATAGCAAAAGCCATCCCAAAAATAAGATGGCCAATAAACGTTAATCTATAGTCTCCACTTCACGTGGATTATTCATCTCTTCAACATACACAACTCTAAATCCATGATCTTCTAAATCCTTTAACAATGTTTCTAATTCAGCATCTTTAAATTCTTCTCCTAATGTAAACATAATTCTACGTACTAATAACGCGTCATTATCAAAAGTCATCAAACTTTGAATACCAGTGTATTTCTTTAACACTGTCGATAATTTTTGAATTGCTCCATTATAATCTTGTGTTCCAATCATGACAGAATATTTACTAGAATGAACGCCCCATGCATCTTCTAATAACTCAAAAACTTTTTTATGAGTTAGGATTCCAAGGAAAATCCCTTTTTCATCGACTACTGATAAATACGGTAGTTTTTTTATTGTAAAAAATATTTTAAAGAACGAAGAGTCTTCTCTTACGTATCCATCTTTATCGTTCAATAATTGTAATAAATTATCTTCAAGTGAACCTTTATATTCTAAAATATCTACTTTGTATACATTCCCTAAAAATTTCTCTTTTTTTTCATCTAATACTGGTACACAACGATACCCTGTTTTATTTAAATGCTCCAGCGCTTCCCCTACTGTAATTGAACTTGAGCAAAATAAAACTTCCCTTTTCGGCACATAATTCCCTTTAATCCTCATAAAAAGCCTCCTTATGTTAAAATACTTTCTGTGCCATAACTATATTATATTTTCAGAAAAAAATAAATAATTTATTTTATTTTTCTGAAAATTTTTCGTTTTTTCGTCATAATTTATTCATGAATCATACACTTTTATTAAGTGAAATTTTAATCAGTAGGGATTTTGTCCATGCCCACTGGTTAATTAGCTCATACCAATCCGGTAAATCTTCAATATGGAACATTCTCTCACAGTTACTTTTAGAAAAATTTATTGTAACTTCCTCAGAAAAAAGCTAAAATAAGAATAATAATTTTCTGAATATTCAAAGAGCAGGTGATTATATGTCCTTATTGCGCTCACATATATGTAAATTTATCGTTGGTGTTTTTATTATTTTCGTCATAAGTCCTATTCCAGCTTTATTCATTACACATAATTTCTCTTACTTACCTGGCTTTATAAGCATTTTTCATAACTTCACACAACTTTCTTCCATTTCGATTCCAAGAATCGATTGGATGCATGAACCTATCCTTTTCTCAGCAATTCCGATGGTACATACACAAAATATGATACATACTTCTAGTCATTCGACTCCTCTATTCCCCTACATATGGGAAATATATTTTTTATCGATTGTTCGTTTCACTTTCACTCTTGCAATCGGTTTCTTTATAAGTTTAGGAATCGGCCATCTATTTTTAAAAGCACCGGACTCAGTAAGAAAGTACACTTCTTTATTGCGTTGGATACCATATTCTTTTAGCGCTGTATTATTACAATGTTCAGTCCTATTATTACTTCTCTACATCGCAAAATTCATAAATCTTCCTTTCTTCTCATCTTTTATCATCGTATGTAGCACTTCCATGATTATCGTTATGCAAGCAATAAAAAAATGGCTACCTTTCTTAAATAATACAAATGAATACGAAATAAAAAATTCAGCTTTCCTTGTTGATACGTTATTTATGGCGCTCACTTCCAATCATAAGTCTATTTTAAGTTCCATTATTCTTTCATTCGTTTTTATGGAGTGTGTTTTTCACGCAAACGGACTCTTACAATTTATCGTTCAATTTGGCGGAAATGCACCAATAGTTGTTGCAATTGGTCTATTACTTCTTTACATCCCATACAGCGTCTTATCTTTTCTCCAAACTCTATGGACAACAAACTACTCCAAACAGCAAACATATGCTTTAGCAAGAAGTATTTCAAAACCATAACGTAGAATAACCGTCTACTTTAAATTAAAAGTAGACGGTTATTCCTTTTATATAGAGGACAAAATAACAGCAAATTAAAAAAACACTTTAGAAACCTACCAATATTTATCCATTTCCTTTGACTAATCTTTTCATTTGGATTTATTATAAAAGTATAACATAATTGCAGGAGGTGACATCTTTATTCCAACTTAGGAGTAGAGAACACACTTGGACATATTAAATATTTTTCTCATCTTTATACTTATCCTTATTTCTGGCTTTTTCGTTGCATCAGAATTCGCTGTTGTAAAAGTACGAAAAAGTCGAATCGATCAACTTGCAAATGAAGGTAATAAGCAGGCATTAGCTGCAAGAAGCGTCGTATCTAACTTAGATGTTTATTTGTCTGCTTGTCAGCTCGGTATTACTATCACTTCTTTAGGACTTGGTTGGCTTGGTGAACCAACTGTGGAACATTTACTACGACCACTATTTGAAAGAATCAACATTACTGGAGCAATGGCTAACACGTTATCCTTTATTATTGCTTTTAGTATTATTACTTTTTTCCATGTTGTATTAGGAGAGTTAGTTCCTAAGTCTTTCGCAATCCAAAAAGCAGAAGCAATCACTTTAAAATTTGCAAGACCGCTTATTTTATTTGATAAAATTATGTATCCATTCATCTGGCTATTAAATAGTTCGGCAGTATTTTTCACCAAATTATTCGGTTTAGAGCCCGCAAAAGAAAACGAACTTGCCCATTCTGAAGAAGAACTGCGACTTATTTTAGGTGAAAGTTATAAAAGCGGCGAAATTAATCAAACAGAATATAAATATGTAAATAATATTTTTGAATTTGATGATCGTGTTGCTAAAGAAATTATGGTACCTAGAACTGAAATGGTTTGCTTATCTACTGAAAATACGTTAGAAGAGAATATGGAAATCGTCGCAACTGAAAAATATACACGCTATCCTATTATTGAAAAGGATAAAGATGATATTATCGGTATGATAAATACGAAAGAGATTTTTCACAATCAAACAAAAGGCATTTACAAACCACTTGACGCGTACATACATCCTGTTTTAACTGTATTTGAAACAGTTCCCATTCGTAAAACGTTAATCCACCTTCAAAAGAACCGCGTACAAATGGCAATTGTTATGGATGAATACGGTGGAACAGCTGGACTTTTAACGATGGAGGATATTCTTGAAGAAATTATCGGAGAAATTCAAGATGAATTTGATACAGACGAATCACCAATGATTGAAAAGCGCACTCCAAAACTAACTGTTTTAGATGGAAAAGTACTCATTTCTGAAGTAAATGATATGTTTGGTCTGCATATCGATGATAGTGATTTAGATACAATTGGTGGTTGGCTTCTCTCTCAAGCAATCGATTTAAATATTGAGGCTGGCTATTCGGTTGAATATGCTGGTTTTCAATTTAAAGCATTGGAACTTGATGGGCATCAGATTAAAAAAATTGCTGTACATAAATTAGATACTATAAAGGAGTTATAAAGTGACTGTTTTACTAACAATTTGTATCATTGCTTGTTTCATTGTTTCATTTCTTGCCTTTATTTACCCCATTATTCCTGGCATCCTTGCCGTATGGGCTGGCTATTTCATTTATCATTTTGGAATAAATGGTGGAGAGTTAACGATATCTTTTTGGGTTATTCAAGTCATTTTTACACTCTTCATTTTTGTTGCTGACTTTATAGCAAATGGATACTTCCTAAAAAAATATGGAAGTTCTAAGTGGGGCGAACGAGTCGGCATGGTTTCTATTATCGTCGGATCGTTCTTCTTTCCACCATTTGGTCTTATTATCATACCGTTCTTATCAGTATTTATAACAGAACTAATGCATAAAAAGACGCCAAAAGACGCCTTTTTAGTCGGAATTGCAACTGTAGTTGGTTTTTTGAGTAGCACAGTAGCCAAAGCAATTCTCCAAATCATTATGATTATCATCTTTGTATGCTATATCATTTTTTAACCATCCCTATTTGGGGATGGTTTTTTAATATGAAATACCTACTCGACTTCTCTCGTATAAGTTTTTATAGCATAAGCTCCATGTAAAACAAGCTGTATCACCAACTGTTATTTCAGAGCCATCAGCTGGCAACATATCTTTTTCAGTTCGATATACACCTGTTACTTCACCATCTATTAAGTACGTTGGACAAACAACAGTCCAACTTAGTTTACTATTTTTCAACGCTATATACGCAGCTAAATGATCTTCCGCAGCTGTGGTCGTTTTTCTTTTCGATTCCTTTGACCGGAAACGATATATACTTGGATTTGTTCGCGCCTGTAAAATACCAGCCGTTCCTATTGTAACTATTTTCTTTATACCTTCTTCTTCCATACACTTTATAATATTTGGCAAACTCTTTGCTAACGTCCCATTCTGATCCGTTCCAAGAGCACTAATTACAATATCACATCCTTTCAATGCTTCCTTTATATCATTTCCGTTTAATACATTTCCCTCAATAATACGTAACCTTTCATGCTCTATTTCCACTTTACTCAAATCACGAACTAATACCGTCACTTCATATGAATCATGTAATGCTAACTTCATAATGTGTGAACCTACTCTACCTGTCGCTCCTAATATACATACTTTCATATACTATCCCCTCTTCAATTCTTTCTCTCTATTTTTCCGCAAAACTTACAAATATACAACAAAAAAGCTCCCTCGTATATGTGAGGAAGCTCTGTTATCCATTTATTTCTTTTCTTTTGAATCAGAAGACTTCTCTGTTCCGCTTGTTTCTTTATCTTTTTTTTCATCTTGCTGTGTTGTCATGTCATCCTCTTTCTTTTTATCCTCACCTTTACTACAACCTACCATTAATAAAGAGCTTGCAAGTGCCATAGCAGTTAATGACTTAACCCATTTGTTCATTTGCGTTTCCTCCTTTTGATAGAATATGTACAACCCTATATTACTCTTTATTTTTAAAGGGAAGATTTAAAAACAGTAAAGATATGGTAAACTTTTGTAAATTTACCGATAACAAAACCGGTTTTCTCAATTCTTCTAACTAACCCTTTCATTAGACGAAAAAAAACTAAGGCGCCTTTCATTCCGCCTTAGTTTTTCATGCAAACTTTTCATTTTCATATACATGTTTAATCTTATATTCCTTCTTCATAACATATTGCCAAACACTATAAGCATAACGATTCATTTTCACAAAACAATTTTCCAAAAAAGAACGAAACTCTGGGTTCGCAACTTCCACTGCCACTTGAGCAAACTTTAATGCCAATCGTTTCAAATGTGAAATATAGCAAATGGCAATCCCAATATCCCCTGTATATTCATTATCTGTTTCCATATCTATCTCAGTAAAATCAGGCCACATTTGTTCACAAGTTATATGCTGTACATTTTCTCCTTCTTGAAAATTCACTTGTTCATTATATGCCTGCAACATATACGGTAAATGATGCTGTAATATATCCTTTAATTCTTTATCTCGAACCATGCTCGTATACTCTCCAACTTTATATATAAGTGTGTAACTATATCTCATCAATTCTTTCATACAATCCACTAAAGCACCCCTTTCCTATGTCATCTATATACTATAAATATGCTGCGATAACATTCGCTATTCTTGCTAGAAACCAATCCCAGCTACTAATTTTCTCAAAATCTGCTTCAGAATATCGTTTAGATTTATGAAAGTCTTCCTCAAGTCGGCTCCATACTTCTGCTACTACTTTCTTATCATAAATAAAGCAGTTAGATTCAGTATTTAAATAAAAACTTCTATTATCAAAGTTTGCTGTACCGACATCAACAATTTCATCATCAATAATTGTTACTTTCCCGTGAAAAAATCCATTTCGATATTGATAGATTTCTGCCCCTGCCATAAGCATTTCTTTTAAATGTGGGTAAGCTGCTTGTTTCAGCATTACAGCATCACTCTTAAACGGGACGAGAATTTTTACACGAACACCTCGATTTAATGCATCTTTTAGCCCCTGCATCATTTCTTTACTCGGTACAAAATATGGTGTGGCGATTATTAAGGAATGTTTCGCCTTCTTTAATAGTGGCCCATATTCCTGCCATAAACCTTTTCCATTCGAAAATACGTATTGATATTTTACATTTCCTTGTATAGGTAAACCATGATGTATAGGGAACTTTTCTCCCGTATCTTCCTGCCAATCTTCCGCAAATTTCCGTTCCATATCAGCAGCTCCATCCCCTTCGATGCGTACATGATAATCACGCCACGGACCAAATTTAGGATCCTGTCCAAGATACTCCTTGCCGATATTAAAACCACCGATGTACGATACTTTCCCATCTATAGTAACAATGCGTCTGTGATTACGTTGATGCAAAGAAAAAAATAAATTTTTAAATTTAGGGGTTTTACTGAATGTAAACCTCACGCCTTTTTCTTTTAATTGACTAATTATCTTTTTCTTAAGCTTATATCCACCTATCCGGTCTACTGACAATTTCACATCTACACCACTAGATGCTTTTTTCTCTAATAACCGTAAGAACTCTTGACTTGTTTCATCTTTACCTACAATATAAAAATGAATATATATGTACTTTTCTGCGCGATTTATATCATCAAATAAATTCCTATATAACTCATCACCGTTCGTATATAGTTGAAAATCCCCTGATCGAATTTTTTCTAATTCATAACCACTAGCCATTTTTTTCCCCATTTCCACATCGATGTTCATCCAAGCGAATACACCTATAAAACAAAGTATTACAATGACAAAGTGCTTCATGGATAAATTCCTTTCTCCACATACTGTTATTCCTATATCTTTCCTTTTTTAAAACATTATCATACAAAAAATATGTCATTACATGATATACGTCCATATCAAACAAGAGCTCATCTGCATATTGTATGTTGTATCTTAAAATAAAAGGAGGAAATAACAATGGGCTTCGCACATGGTAATGGATTTGCGCTACTAGTTGTATTATTTATCCTCTTAATTATCGTCGGTGCTGCTTGCTTCTGCTAAGCAGTTATTGTAATACGATATGCGGATGAAAAAACTATAAAAGCGGACACCTATTTTTAGGTGTCCGCTTTTCATTTCAAACTTTTTTCGCCTATTATTGAAATATTAAACGAAAAGAAAAAGTATTTATCATCAAAAAGTTAGCAGTTTAGCTACTTTCTTACTCTCTGCCTTACGAATATGGCGCTGTTCTGCACGTAATACAGCAATTCGATGTAATTCTTTCTCCTCTTCTGTTTCTGGGATAACACGCGGTACAGGAACTGGATTATTCTCCTTACTCAGTGCAACAAAAGTAACGAATGAAGTTGCCGCTACACGTTTTTCACCTGAAATTAAATTTTCCGCTACAACTTTAACAAATATCTCCATAGATGTTCTTCCCGTCCAAATTACGAAAGATTCATAACTTACACAATCTGTTGAACGAACTGGATGTAAGAAGTCTACCCAATCCATAGACGCTGTGACACATTCCATTCTTGAGTGTCTCGTTGCTGAAATCGAAGCAACCATATCCATCTCCGCTAATATTTTCCCACCAAATAGCGTATTATGATCATTTAAATCCGTTGGAAATACTCGACTCGTTTTAAACACTCTTGATTCATTTGCAGTTTTCCCCTTTACTTCTGTCATTGTTATCGCCCCTTTAATTATTTATCCCTAATATTTCAATAATTACTACACTAAGTGAATTACATGTTTAATATTAACAATCTTTAGAACTTTTAGTCCATAAAAAAGAACCGATTTTATCAATCGGCTCCTCTAAATACATATTGTTCTTTCGGCTGTTCAACTTTATTCCATTTCGTTACTTCTAACACAGGAATGTTCGCATGAAACGGCTGGTAAAATTCAGTTGTTATTTCTCCTTCTACCTGAATCCAGTCATCATTATTCCACTCTACACCTTCTGGTTTTTTTACTAACATACCATATACACCAGAATCCGCTACGCAATGTATAATACCGAAACGGAATAAGAAATATTGTTCTTTCTTAGAAGAGTCATCGCGAAAAATAAACCCTTTAAATGATAAAGTTTTACCAGTAAACTCACCAGGATAATTATAAATTGTCTCCATACCCTTGAGGAAATCCTCATCTTTTAATGCAATATTGTCTTTCGTAACAAACTCTTTCTTCCCTTTTTCCATTACACCACGATATCCTTCTTTTCCGTAATAAATACTCGTATCTGGTCTTAAGAATTGTCTTGTCATAAATGGATCTTTACTTTCCGCTTGTGCAACTGGAAAATGAAACCCCTTTGCTTTAACAATATCCGAATCTAATGTTGCAATTGGGAAAAATAATCCTGAAATAATCGGGAAACAGAACAATGTGTACGAAAATGCTTTTTTCCACCATGTATTTTCATCTTTCGAATGATCGTGCCCACAATGGCTATGATCACAACTACAATCTTGTTTCTCTTTTTCCTTTTGATGCTCTTTCTGGAAAACGATAATAATTTGTACAAGCGTTAAGAAACCTAAAATAATAGCTGCAGTTTTTGATAAATAAGCATACTTCATATTTATATATTTCGTAATATTACCAGAAATATGAAGCTGCCCAATTAAAATTGTGAAACCTAGTAATATATATACCCGAAACATAACCTACCACCCCATCGCATAAATGAGTAGTGAGCTTGCATAAACAACAAGTGTAACTGTAACTATCACAACAATTACAAATCTTGTTTTAAATGTCGCAAGCATCATAAACATATTTTTAATATCCACCATCGGTCCATAAACGAGGAACGCGACAAGTGACGCTGTTGAAAATGTACTTTGGAACGAAGAAGCAATAAATGCATCTGCCTCTGAACAAAGTGATAATATATAAGCAAGTCCCATCATTACAGCTGATGAAGAAAACGGACCTTGCCCAATAGCAAGCAACGTTGAAGTTTGTACAAACGTTTGAACTGCGGCAGCAATTAACGCTCCTAACACTAAATATTTACCCATTGAGAAAAATTCCTCAACAGCATGTGTACATACATCCCACATTTTTTTACGTAATGGACGCTTATGGTTCACTTCTGGGAAGTGGTCATCTCTTAATTGATGTTCTTTAAACATAAATGATAATATAATTCCAACAATAATTGCTACGACAATCGCTACAATAGAGCGATACCATACCATGTGCATACTACTCCCAAAGGCAACATATGTTGCAAACAATACAACTGGATTAATAATTGGTCCAGTTAGCATAAATGCAATTCCTGCATATGGCGGAACGCCTTTTCCAATCAATCTTCTTACAATCGGAACAATTCCACATTCACACCCAGGAAACATCATTCCTAAAAAAGTAGCTAATAGAACAGACAGAAATCGATTCTTAGGCATCCACTTTGCCACCATATCTTCTGTCACAAACATTTGAATGAATCCTGAAATAAATACACCAATTAGCACAAACGGAAGTGCTTCGATTAAAATCGAGATAAAGATTGTATTCATTTGCAGGAATGCTTTCGGTAATTGAAACAATTCCATGATGTATGTCCTCCAACTTTTCATTAACAATATGTAATTTTAACCCCATTTTATTATTTGGACAAGGCTTATACGGAATTCATAACCTTAATACACCTTACATTTTACAAGTTATATTCTATTCCAAAATCGAGATTTTATAGCAAAAAAGCTGTTCTAGCGCAGTTTTATAACTATGCTAGAGCAGCTTTCTTATTGTTAAAAGTAACGTTTCTTCCAAAAAACAAATGCTAAAGCGAAAGATAATGTTACACATATTATTATTACAATTACAAAACCTTGAGCCTCACCTTCAAACGGAACCTTTACATTCATTCCAAAGAAACTAGAAACCATTGTTGGTAATGATAAAATAATTGTAATAGAAGTCAACAGTTTCATAACACTATTTAAATTGTTAGAAATAACCGAACTAAATGTATTCATCATTCCGCTTAAAATGTGACTATATATTTCTGCCATTTCAATTGCCTGCTTATTTTCAATTAATACATCTTCTAATAAATCTTGATCATCTTCATACATTTTTAAAAATGTACTGTTACGCATTAATTTTTGAATAACAATTTTGTTAGCCTTTAATGATGTTGTAAAGTAAACTAAACTTTTTTCAAGGCCTAGCAACGTAAAAATTTCTTTATTTTTCATCGACTGATTTAATTGGTGCTCTAAATCGATAGTTTTTCGATTAATTTGCTTTAAGTATCTTAAATAATAAGTAGAAATTGTATATAAGAGCTGAAGTGCGAATCGCGTCTTTTTAAACGTATAAAATTCTTTAATACGTTGATTAATAAAGCGTTCAAAAATTGGATTTTCTTCTAAACAAATTGTAACAAAACAATCTGGCATTACAATCATACCTATTGGAATCGTGTCATATATCGAATTTCCTTCTTCATCATGTCTAACTGTCGGAATATCCACGATAATTAAAGTATTATTGTCTTCCTTTTCAATACGAGAGCGTTCTTCATCATCCAAAGGGTCTTTAATGAAATCTAAGTCTACATTTAACGTTTGTACTAGATACTGAATTTCTTCTTCAGTTGGATGAAGTACATTAATCCAGCAACCCTTTTGCATTTCCTCAATCTCTTGTAGTTTTCCGTTTCGGTCTGTTAAATAAATATTTAACATACTATCACCCCGATTCTTTTTACATGTAGGAATCTACCTCACTTAAACAACAGTTTTTGAACCGCCATTTTCAGCATATGAAACAAACGATTAAATTTCAATAGAAAAATTATTTTGAAAACGTTTTTTTAAGAAAAATCTTGTAAACATAGAAAAAGACAGAGTGTTCTCTGCCTTTAAAAAAGCTTATGTTGCCTTTATAACATATTTAGAAAGCATCCACAAGTTAAAACCGACTGAAATCGTATAGCCAGCGTATGTTGAAATGATAAAACTTACAAAATCAAAATAAGGTAGCAATACAATATTTAATACTATCTTTACAATAATTCCGATTACTAATCCTAGCACTGTTTTCTGTTGTTGATTAATTCCTTGTAACATCGCAGCAGTTACCGTAAATAGTGAAAATAGTATACAAGCAGGGGCATAATATTGCAAAATGATACTCCCCATCTCCGGATCATTTCCAGCGCCAAATAATAGAGTATATACTGGCTTTGCTAATACCATCATTCCTATTGCCGCCGGTACCGTGATCCCCACCACCAATAAATTCGTCCTCGTAAAGTGTTTATACAGTAGCTTCTCATTTCCCGCTGTATAAGCTTTCGTCATCTCGGGTACGAGAGACATACTAAAAGCCGTAGCAACAGAAACTGGGATTAGCACAACCATCTGAACAAGGCCAATTATCGCATTAATCTTTTCTGCTTCTCCTTGCATATACCCTACTTGTATTAATAGTTTATTAATTGTAAATGTATCAATTGTTTGATACAACGGAATTGCCAAACCGACTACAACAAATGGGATGGAATATGTAAATAACTCTTTATATAATGAAAAAAAAGATTTCGTTGTCTGGGGAATACTTGCTATCTCCTTTTGTTTCAAGTATTTTCGCCTTTTCATATAATAAGCACTCAAAATAATTAATCCACCTACTGCACCCATAAATGCTCCAAAAGTCGAAATACCAACCGCTAACGACACTGATTCTTTTAAAACATATAAAACAACAAAACTTCCTATCAAAATCGTTAAAACACGAAAAAACTGTTCGACAACAACACTCAGTGCCGACGGTCCCATCGATTGGAATCCTTGAAAGAATCCCCTCAATAAACTCATTACTGGTACAAGTATTAACGCAAAACTTACAATTTGAATATTGTGCGTGACAGCTACCACACTATTCCCCGACTGATCATTTCCATCAATCACAAGTTTAGCTAAATGTGGTGCTAACATATATAATGCTAAACAAGAAATAACGCCCATAATGACCATAAAAACGATACCACTCTTTAGCACTCTCTTAACAGTATGATAATCATTGAGTTGATCATACTTTGAAACCATCTTTGAAACGGCAAGTGGTAATCCCATCGTTGCAATACTCAACATAATTGTATAAGGACGGTATGCATACGTGTATAATACGTAGCCACTCGTACCCACCATTGCTGTAAATGGTATAACATATATAAACCCTAACATTTTAGATATCATCGTTGCCATCGTTAAAAATATCGTTCCACGTAAAAACGGTGATCCTTTCATCACATTCCCCCGCTACGCTTTATTATTACACATTATGGACAACTTCTTTTTTTTAGAACTGGAACAAATAAAAAAAGCCAATGAAAAATCATTGACTTTAACGAGTTGTTTTTCTCTTTTTCAAATACTTTAAACCGAAGTAAAGAGCTATAAATAGGACTGCTCCTATAATTATGTAATGTGTATAATCAGATGCATACTCTTTAATATGACGCCAATTTCCACCAAGCTTTTCTCCTAAGTATATAAATAGAATTGACCATGGGATAATCGCTACTACTGTATAAAGTGTAAAGAGTTTTAAAGGCATCTTTGCTAATCCTGCCGGAATAGATATTGCATGACGTACAACTGGGATAAAACGTGCCGAAAATATTACTCCAGCTCCATAACGCTTAAACCAATTTTCTGCTATGTCTAAATGATGTTTATTAATAAGCAGATATTTTCCATATTTCTCAACAACCGGACGCCCTCCGTAATATCCAAGCCAGTATAAAAAGATTTGTGCTAAAGTACCACCGATTGTTCCCGCGATAACAGCCCCGACAAAACTAATTTTTTCTTGCGCAACTAAAAACCCTGCATACGAAAGAACAATTTCACTTGGAATTATTTCAATCATTAAACCTAGTGCTACCCCGAAGTATCCTAGACTTGCAAAGAATTGTAATAACTGATCTATTATATTCGCTAACATATTCTTTTCTATCTCCTTTTTTCTTCACATACCCTCCATTATCACATAAAGATTGCCCTCTGCCAATATAATCATGTGAACCTCTTCATCTGAATCATAGATTTTGAAGAGGAATACGCCTTCTTATTTTTTGTTAAAAGAATATGTACAACCTTTTTTCAATATAACCTTGGCATGATACAAAATTAACTTTACTATCCCTCTATTTACGGGCTTGTCGACTAATAATCAACGTAAATATAACAAACGAGACCGATTAATTATTAGTCCAGTAGCCTTTCTTTATTTCTATCTTTCATATACGCAAACATTTCTTTAATTTGCCATTCTGTATTTCTAGCATTTGATAAATCAGGTATTTCGTTTTCACTAAAGAAATCTATATCTTCTGTTTCAATGCTTAATTTCTTTTCTCCACCAACAATCTCACAACCTATAAAAATTTTATATACATGTGTAGCTGATAGAGATGGTTGATGTTTTTCTTTATCGAATATAGCTAGTAGCCTAAAATGATCTACCTCATAGCCTGTCTCTTCTAAAACTTCTTTAGTAGCGACTTCTGTTGGAGTATAACCAACATCAGCCCATCCACCTGGTAATGCCCATCTCCCATCACTTTTTTCTTTCACAAATAATAATTTGTCATTTTGAAACACTACCGCTCGTATATCAACTTTAGGAGTTTGATAGCCTGTCTCACTTGCAAATAATTTCTCTACTACTTCCCAATCTGTTTTTGTGTAATGTGACATCATTGAAATTGAAATGTCTCGTAATTGTTGGAAACGCTCTATATCATACACATCTTTGGAGTACGTTAAACCAGCTTGTGCTATCGACTGTATTTGTTTTACCCAATCAATCCATTTAACCGTCATCTCTACACAACTCCATTCTTAATCAATTTAATTCCCTTACATAGCATCTCATTATTTTACCGATACTTCTTTATTATACAAAAAAAGAGATTGATAATGTTTCAATCTCCTTGAAAATCATCCCAATTTATGAAGATGTTCTTCTATATATTTTCTTCGTTTATTTATATATTGAAAAATCATCTCACCCTCTTGGTCAAAGACTTCTATTTTTTCTTTCATATATGGATCCTGAAGTAAATATGGACGAATTAGTTCACACATTCCTTCTACTTTTGGTTTTATAAACGATACTGTAAATTGTTCTTCTAAAATTTCTTCTAAAATATTTCGATACTGCTTTCTAAAGAAGGGTATATCTAACAACCTTGCACTTAACGTATTATATCCTTGAATACGAATGTATTCATGATTTAGTGGTCTTCCTTGTACATCCCGCCCCCAAGTTGCATCATAATCCCACGGTATGACTTCAAATAAATTTGTCTCATCGTTATGATATAACGCGTAGTTATGAACAAAACCATCAAAGTTTTGAGTCAAAATCACTCCGGCTAACCACCGTAAATATTTATCAACATGAAGGTATTTCCCAATTTCTTTTTCATACTCTTCCCTTGATAATGTATTTGCTTGAAAAACAAATTCACTCAGTTGCTCTTCACTATTTTCATTCGAACATTTAAATTCATATCCTGCAAAAAGCTCGGTTTTAACATCTTTGTCTCTCTCGCTCATTAAAGAAAAGTTCGCATCATCATCTATTGCATAATAAATAGAACCATTCGGTAACCCTCTACTTTTTAAAAAGTTTTCATCAACCGATTCTAACTGTAAATATACGCCTTGGATTTGGCCATTTATTTTTATAAATACATGCTGCGACTTCGGTGAAAGTACCCCAATATCATTAAAAAAATCGAGTGATAATTTGTTACGAATAAGCGATGGATCCATAAATTCAGAGTTTAAATGAAATTCCTTTACCCCTTGAAATTTTTTCGGTTTATAAAATTTAACATGATAAGACTTTTTCTCAAACTCGCGAATATGAGCACCTCGATAAACGATATCAATATCATACTTCTTTTTTCCAAATGTTAACTTTGCTGGCACTGGACTATCTGACCAAATATCTTTTTTCAATTCCACTAAGTACATTGGATGAATAAAAAAATCATATGAAGGTAGCAAATTTTCTCATCCCTTCTCAATTCTCTTCATTCAATGTATGCGCCTTGTCTTGTCCATACATCCGCAATCATCTATTTATATAAAATTACACTCTTGTCCTGTTCAGAAAGATGCCTAAATTCATATCATGTTAAGGAAAAAGAATACCTTTTCAATTTAATACATGATAAGGAGGATTTCTATGAAACGTGATATTAGAAAAGCTGTTGAAAAAATCAAAAGTGCAGGGATGGAAGATTTCTTGCATCAAGATCCAAGTACTTTTGAATGCGATGATGATAAATTCTCTCATCATAAATGTACAACAGGATGTAAATGTACAACAGGGCGTAAATGTACAACAAGGCGTAAATGTACAAGAACAAGATGTACTCGCGTGAAACATTGTACTTTCGTTACAAAATGTACTCATGTAAAAAAATGGACATTTGTTACGAAATGTACTCGTGTACGCGTGAAAAAATGGACATTCGTTACGAAAGTTACACGTAGAAAAGAATGCGTTTTAGTTACAAAACGTACTCGTGTAAAAAAATGTACTTTTGTTACAAAGTGTGTACGCTTTGAAAAGAAATTTTTCTGGACAAAACGATGTTTCTGTAAAAAAAGTGTATTCTTCCCTCATAGTAATGGTTGCTCTTGCGATGATTCATGTGATCATGACGGAAACAAATGGCATGGTTGCAAAGGCGGCGGGCATAGGTTCCCTTCCTGCAAACATAAGAAATTCGATCACTTCTGGTATAAAAAACGTAATTGGTAGTTTTTTTATGTCAACAAAAAAAGGCCACGTTGCGGCCTTTTTTACGTTCACTGAAAATGACTTACATCTGCAAATTGTTTTACTTTACCACGATCTTCATCAAATTCAATCACACTGAGACTCGCGCTATACATAAAGGGATCATCCCACACATTTTCAATTTCAATACCCGCGAAATGCCCTACAAGTAATTTCGCTGCCGCAGCATGAGAGACAATCAATATACTCTCACCTTTATGCTTTTCTAAAAGTATATGTAGCCCTTCTATTACCCTCTTATGAACGGCCGCAAAGTTTTCCCCTGATGTTGACTGAAAAAGATGTGGCTCATTCCAAAATAAATGTACTTCTTCTGGATACTGCATTTCCAAGTCATTAATTGTTTGCCCTTCCCATGCCCCCATATTAATTTCATAGAAATGTTCATCTGCAATAATTGGTATATTGCGTTCTCCTTTAATCAGTTCAGCAGTATGAAGCGTTCTTTCACTTGGACTACTATAGATGGCATGAAGCGGTAAATTCTTCATATGATCACCTAATTGTTGCGCTTGTATCATACCATTCTCAGTTAATGCTGAGTTTTTTCGTCCTTGCATCCGCCCTGCTATATTCCATTCCGTCTCACCGTGTCGTGTTACATATACCGTTGTCTTCATTTCCTATTCCCCCTTACCATTTTGGCCGCAATTCCCACGGCTCAACTCTCCCTACAACCCATTCCGCGTATTTCCCTTCAATTCCTTTTATAACCCCGTCAGCTATCTCTTCATGAGTAAGCCACCTTGCATATGTATCTTCTAAAATAAACCCTAATATAATTCTATAATAACTGCATAATGCCCCGCCTATTTTTTGTAACTTCGCACGTGATGCACTACTACCTAATATATGAAATACACTATATTCCTTAGACGACAATTCAATCTCTTCGCAAATTATCGGAAGTGCACGTTCAGCAGTCGAATGTATCCATGCAATAACTAGTGTGATTGGGCCATTGTGTTCAATTGACTCTTTAATAGATTTCTTTACATCTTCTTCGCTATGATAATCTAAAGAAAGACTCGTAATTTTTTCTCGTTCACTACATGCTTGCTTAACATTTTCTAATTTCGCATTATCTCGTCCAATAATAGAAACATGAAACCCTTGCTTACAAAGCCACATAGAAACCTTCTTTAACATTCCTGTTCCACCAATTACAAGTGCATGCAAATTCCTTCCCTCCCCTCAGTAGAACATCATATGAGGCTTTGCTTCCCTATAATAATTTAGACGGTCTTGTAACGTCCCTGAATGGAACTCAAATTTATGACCATCTGGATCAAGAAAATATATAGATTCGTAATCTCTCACATCACGTTCTCGGCCTTTTAAAATATGAACTTCGTTTTCTTCTAATCGCTTTAACAAACAATTAAAATCTTCCTGTTCAACAGTAAATGAAATATGTGTATAAGATTGATGAATCTCATTTCTTGGAATATCTACTTCCTCATTAAGCGCTACCCAAACTCCGCATATATTAAAATACGCAAGTTTTCTCCCTTTAACTAACAATTCTCCTTCTAATACTTTCTCATAAAACATAATAGATTTTTCCAAATTTGAAACTGAAAAACATAGATGATTGATTCCTTTCAACACGTAAGGTTCCTCCCTATACAAATAAAAGATGAGCGAAAATTCACTCATCTTTTATTATACTATTTTTTTGTAATATATGCCCATTTATAACTAAAGTCCCCACCGAACGTATGGTTAGCAATACCTTTTACATACGGCTTCTCTAAATAAGCTGTACTTTGTTGATACGTAGGAGAGATTGCAGCATCTTGACCAATTAAGATTTTTTCAGCTTCTGCAAGTGCTTTCCAGCGTGCTGCGTCATCCTTTAATAGTTCCCCTTTTGATTTCGCTACTAAATCATCATATTTCGGATTAGAATAAGCCATTTCATTGAATGAGCTTCCTGTAACGAACATATCAATGTACGTCATTGGATCTGGATAGTCTGGGCCCCATGCAGATAACGAGAATTCATATTGTAGCTTCTTCTCTAAATCTAGTTTTTGTTTATATGGTTGTTGTTTCAAATTCACTTTAATGCCCGGTAAATTTTTCTCTAACTCTTCTTTAATAAAATCGCTCACTTTTTTACGACTACCGTTATCATCATTTAGTAATTCTACTGTAATTGTATCTTGACCAAGTTCTTTTTTCGCTTCTTCCCACAATTTTTTTGCTTTTGCTGCATTATCTTTATTATCACGGAAATTTTTATTTACAGAACGGAAGTCTTTTCCATCTGGTCCTGTCGTAAATTTTTCAGGTACTAAGAAGTATGCTGGCAATGACCCGTCATTTAAAATAACATCTGCAATTCCTTTTTTATCATATGCTAAATCAATCGCTTCACGAACTTTTTGATTTTTAAATGTTGCATTTTGTTGATTAAAGCGTAAGAAATACATACGTGGGTCTAGCTTCGTTTTAAATTCATCTGGCTTACTCTTTTTATATTTATCAACAAATTCAGAACTTAGAATAACTCGATCTGCTTGATTACTATCATATAAATTTACTCCTGTGCTTGTTTCCTTTACAACACTTACATTTATTTCTTCTAACTTTACAGTATCTTTATCCCAATAATTAGGGTTTTTCTTTAACTGATAACTTTGTTCATGTTTCCATTCACTCATTGTAAATGGTCCATTGTACAATAGTTTATCTGCTTCTAATGCATATTTATCCCCTTGTTCCTTTACATACTTTTCATTTAAAGGGAAAAATGTTGGGAACGAAGTAAGTTCAAGGAAATACGGCGCTGGTTGTTCTAATTCCACCACTAACGTTTTATCATCCTTTGCTTTAACTCCTAATTGATCTAAAGGTAATTCCCCCTTATTTACTTTCTGTGCATTTTTCACATCAAATAAAATAAATGCATACTCAGCAGCTGTTGCTTTATCTAATGCACGTTGCCAAGCATATACAAAGTCTTGTGCTCGAACTGGCTCTCCATTAGACCACTTTGCATCTCGTAATTCAAATGTATATGTTGTTTTATCCTCACTAATCTTCACATCTTTTGCCATACCTGGCGTTGGCTTATTATCCTTATCTAAACGATATAATCCTTCCATTGCATTTACAAAGGCGCGGAAAGATACAGAATCCGTTGATTTTGACGTATCCATTGAAGGAATTTCTGCTGTTTCCAGTAAGTTTAAAACTTGCTTATCTGCTACTCCCTTACTTGCTTCTTTCTTCGTTGTAGATGCCTTCTCCCCATTTCCGCAACCTGCAACTAACACACTAGTCGATAATGCAACTGCAGCAATCGTTGTTACCTTTCTCTTCATTCTTCCTTCCCCCAATCTATATGTATAAATGAAAGCCTGTATAATATATACCATTATACAAAAGATTCAGATTATTTTAAATATTTATTTTTACAAACAAAAAAGAAGCAGTTAGAAATTGCTTTCCATCCACTTCTTTTTGTATTGCTTTTACTTGCAACCCATCCTCTAAGTCAAATGGATTTTGAACCTTAAATATTTCTTCCATCATCTTCAAAAACTCTTCTTCACTTTTAGATTCACCGTTAATCGTAAGTGAGTATGGCTCAATTTCACCCAATTTATAATCAACAATAAATTGAATCGTAACTTTTTGTCTTGGCATCCCTGGGCTGTAACCTTGAAATTCTACTAGCTCCAGTCCTTCCGACCCGCGATAATATATCCACCCTGAATTTTGGAAATAACTTTCAAACGATTCACCAATCGAAAAGAACGGGTATTCATAAAGCGAGCTTGTACGTACTTTTTGTATAATATCTCGATCCGTTGGAAAAAAGAAATGACTGAAAAAAATAGTTGCAATGGTCAAAATAGTAACGATTGTCGCCCCCATTTTACTTGTTCCACCACTATCACGAATAAGATACTCTTCAACCGATTCATCTTCAATTCCCCGTGCCTTAATACGATATATACGCCTTTCTGCAAATTGATAATATAATCCATTCGCAAAAATCCCCATGCCAAATACAATAAAAACGAGTAATAGAAATGTAAGGGGAACCATATTAATAACTGGCAACGCTACATTGAATCCCATATAATAAGAAAATGCATCACATGCTACTAATAACAATACAAATAAAGCAGCAGGTAAATAATACTTCCGATAACCAAGCCATCCTACATTAAAAATAGCTGCCCATCCATTCCAGCTCCACCTAGCAATTCTTTTATTTTCTAACTCCCATTTTTTTTTATAATGTGGATAATTTCTTCCTACATATACTTCTAACTCTTTGTCTATTAGCGAGCTTCCTTCACCTTGTTCATTATGCAAGTTTCGCTGACAATTTGCACAATTTAACTGATCATTAGTACAAGGTCGCCCACAATTTATACATTTCAAAACGATCCCTCTTTCCATCCATACTTCATTTTATAATACCTTCATGCTTCAATAACCACTCTTTCCTCCATAAGCCACCCGCATATCCAACAAGCTTTCCACTCTTTCCAATCACACGATGACATGGAACGATAATTGAAATTGGATTCCGACTATTTGCTCCTCCTATCGCTCGTACAGCTTTCGTATTCCCAACCTTCTCCGCAATATCTAAATATGAAGCACTTACGCCATATGGAACAGTATAAAGTGCATCCCATACATTCTTTTGAAATGTTGTTCCTTCAGCAGACAATGGAACTGTAAACTCTTTTCTTTTACCTTTAAAGTATTCATCTAATTCATCTATACATTGTTCAACAATTTCATTTTTAAGTTCTTCTTTTCTTTCTTCAACAAATATAACAGACGTAATTCCTTTCGTATTCGCTGTAATTTCCAGCAAGCCTAATTCATTTTCATAATAAGCCCGATACATACGTCATCCTCCAATTCTTTTCATATTTGTCATTGTAACACGAATTGACAAAATTTTGCGTATAAGCGTTTTATTAGAGAAACAAAAAAGAGAATGATACAATGTAAGAAAATTCAATCAAGGAGGCTATTTGATGAATTCCCAACTTTTTTCACCCTATACAATTAAGGACGTTACACTAAAAAACCGTATCGTTATGTCGCCTATGTGCATGTATTCATCAGAGAATGAGGATGGTCAAGTAACTAATTTTCATCTCGTCCATTATGGAACCAGGGCTGCCGGTCAAGTAGGTTTAGTTATGATTGAAGCAACAGCTGTATTACCTGAAGGACGAATTTCCAACAAAGACTTAGGCATTTGGGATGATAGCCTAATTGAAGGCTTACATAAAACGATAACTTTTATACATGATAACGGTGCAAAAGCAGCCATTCAACTCGCACATGCCGGAAGAAAGGCTGAATTAGAAACGGATGCTTTAGCTCCTTCAGCAATTCCGTTTAACGATAGAATGAAAATACCAGTAGAAATGAATAAACAGCAAATTAAAGAAACTGTTTTAGCTTTTCAAAGAGCTGCTTTACGATCTAAAGAAGCTGGCTTTGACGTTATTGAATTACACGGTGCCCACGGTTATCTTATTAATGAATTTCTTTCTCCACTTTCCAATAAGCGAACCGATGAATATGGAGGTACACAAGAAAATCGCTATCGCTTCTTACGTGAAATCATTGATGCAGTAAATGAAGTTTGGACTGGGCCATTGTTTGTTCGTATTTCTGCTAATGATTATCATCCTGAAGGTTTAACTGTTCAAGATTATGTTCAGTATACAAAATGGATGCAAGAACAAGGTGTTGATTTAATTGACTGTAGTTCAGGTGCAGTTGTCCCAGCACACATTGATGCTTATCCTGGGTATCAAGTACAATATGCCAAACATATTAAAGAACATACTAAGATTGCAACTGGTGCAGTTGGATTGATTACGACTGGGGCACAAGCGGAGCAAATTTTAAATAATAACGAAGCAGATTTAATCTTTATCGGACGTGAGTTACTTCGCAATCCGTATTTCCCAAGAATAGCCGCCAATGAACTTGGCTTTGAATTACAAGAACCGTATCAATACAAGCGAGCACCTGGGAAAATCCATACGAATAAATAAAACCGAGAATAAAATGAAATAAAAAATTCTTATTAACCTAAAGCATGCGATAGTTTAATAAGATTCTAAAAATGTTGTTGTAGTAAATGAGGTCACTTGTAGTACAAAAATAGGATAGAAATAGCAGATATCTCTTCTGCCTTTCTATCCTTCTTTTTTTGAATTTAAATTATAAATTGTCGTGTTAATTGTTAAACAACATGTATTTACTGTTAATTCAAGTCTCAAACTTTATTTCTTTGGTCTTTCAGTAAAAGTCATTCTTCTCGGTTTTATTTATTCTATCGTTGTAATTTCATTTGAATTATAAATATGGATACCCGACTCTTCACGTAACGCTGTTATATACATTCCCTTCGCTACGTCTTTCGCTGAGATTGGTTTATACTTTTTAAAAGCACCTTTAAATATAAACGGAATAATACGAGATAATTTCTCAGCCATTCTTTCTCCAAAACGAAATTCTTGTCGATTTCCTACTAATAATGAAGGCCTAAAAATATGAATACCACCAATAACTAGCTTTTGCAACTCCTCTTCCATCTTCCCCTTTACTTGCGAGTAAAAGAAAAATGATTTAGGATTTGCTCCCATTGATGAAATAACAAGGAAATTTTGCACACCTTGTTTTTCAGCTAAACAAGCAGCTCGTAACGTATATTCATAATCTACTTTTTTAAAATTCGCCTTCGATTTCGCTTTTTTAATCGTAGTTCCTAAACAACTAAATACATCATCTACCGCAAAAAACTCTTTATATTCCTCTAATACCGAAAAATCCACCTGTTTCTGCTGTAATTTCTCATGTTGCCATTTCAATGGTTCCCTTACAAAAATAGTAACCGAATCGTAGTAATCTGAGTCAAGTAATAGACGCGTTATTTCTTGTCCAACTAATCCACTTGCACCAAGTACTAACGCTGTTCTTTCATTCATATATATACCTCTTTATTTACTTTTCTCTCCTTTTGCTGATAGTCGCTAATAGGAGTTTCCGTTTTATTATTTTATCATAAGTAAAGCACTATGCGTAAGCATAGTACTTTACTTACTCTTTTTTCTTTTCTTTTTCTTCCACTGGCAATTTCGTAATTGTTGTAGCATCCCCTAAATTACTTATTAGTCTTCTTAAAAAGATTAAAACAAAAGTTAACGGCAAAACAACCGCAAGTATTAAAAAGATAGCCTCCATAATGTATCCCAAGCGCTCATCCCCTTTTTTCTGCTCCCTCCCAATATATGAAAGTAACATTGTCATATATGCACCAATCATAAAAATTAATACCCTTCTTTTTGACAGATTTATAACAAAATCAAATCGTAATGATTATTATTTATTGCAACTTTCATAAAGATGTATTATACTAGGTTCGCAAACTAAAACGTAATTATTACGTTTTGTGTTGAATCGATATTTTCTTCTTACATTTGGAGAAAATATAATTGTAAAAAAGAAAAGAGGAGAATTATATGCCTAAAAAATTAGCTATATTTTCATTTATACTTATTTTCACACTCATCTTTGCTGGATGTTCCAACAACAAAGATGGTGCAGCGAAAAAAGATGGGAAACTTTCTGTTTATACAACCATTTTCCCACTTGCTGACTTTGCAAAAAAAATCGGTGGTGATTATGTAAATGTAGAAGCAATTTACCCACCTGGTGCGGATTCTCATACATTTGAACCGAGTCAAAAACAGACTGTACAAGTTGCAAAAGCCGATTTATTCGTTTATAACGGCGCAGAATTAGAACCATTTGCCGAAAAAATGGAAAAATCATTAAAAAATGAAAACGTAAAAGTTGTAAATGCATCTAAAGATATCGAACTTCGTACTTCAACTGAAGAAGAGCAGCACGATCATGGAGACGGTCATAAAGAAGATGAACATCACCATGATAAAGATCCACACGTTTGGTTAGATCCTACTCTTGCGATGAAACAAGCAGAAAAAATTAAAAATGCACTTGTAGAATTACAACCTGAACATAAAAAAGAGTTCGAAAAAAACTTCGCAGCACTACAAACAAAATTTACTGATTTAGACGATCAATTTAAAGCCGTTGTTGCAAATGCAAAAACGAAAGAAATATTAGTTTCACATGCAGCTTATGGCTACTGGGAACAACGATACGGTCTAAAACAAATTCCAATCGCTGGAATTTCAGCATCTGATGAACCATCTCAAAAACAGCTTGCTGACATTACAAAAACAGTAAAAGATCACAATCTAAAATATATTTTATTTGAAACATTCTCTACTCCAAAAGTAGCATCAGTTATTCAAAAAGAAACAGGTACAAAAGTTTTACGCTTAAATCACCTTGCTACTATTTCTGAGGATGATGCGAAGAACAACAAGGATTACTTTACATTAATGGAAGAAAACGTAAATATTTTAAAAGAAGCAACAAACTAATCAACTATATTTTCTAGGCAGCTGAATATGTCATTCAGCTGCCTTTTTATGTATTTACCCTTGACTTGACCGAAATAACAAGTAAAATTATCCATATTAGCTTTTAAGCTGTAATAATTTAGAAGGTGAGTTGGAACTATGAATCTTCACATTTGTGAAGTAACAGCAAATAATTGGCGTTCAGTAGCTGCTTTAAGTATTACAAAAGAACAGCAGCAATTTATTGAAAGCAATTCGTTTTCTTTAGCGGAATCATTATATGAAGAAAATGGAACGTCAGTAGGCTTATATGATAAAGAAACACTTGTTGGATATGCAATGTATGGATGGTATTGGAAAAAACATGAAAGCGTATGGCTAGATCGTTTTATGATTGACCAACAATTTCAAGGAAAAGGATATGCAAAGCGTTTCCTTCGCCTATTAATTCAATTCTTACAACAAAAATTTGAATGTAAAATAATTTATTTAAGTTTACATCCAGACAACAAACTAGCAATGGGATTATACGAATCATTCGGCTTCCGCTTAAATGGGGATATTGATGATGAGGGCCCAGTTGTAGGTGTTGTAATGGAATTGCTTATAGATAAAAATACAAGCCTGTGAAAACAGGCTTGTTATTATACATTTATCAATGTAACATTTTCTATTTCTAGCTTCTTCCCCTTATATACTTCATTTTTACAATCTAATACTATCTCAACGAAGTGCTCATTCGATTGAATTAGATGAATCGCTTGATTTTTTAAACGGACAATTATTTCCTCTTCCTCATTTATAACATCTGAAAATAGACAACTAATAATATTCCGATCTTCATTTGTTAATTCTCCATATAATTTCACTGCAATAATTCCAGCGACACCCTTTTCCGCACTATTTGGATACATATATTTCTCCATATATTCTCTGCTCTTTTGATCGTTCATTTGTTGTAGAAAAAATTGAAACGGCATCCCCTTCATTGGCTGTATGTATGCATTTTTCCATGGCATGGTTTTCTTTAACAAATTAAAAAACCACCTGTATTGTAATGGTTCTGGTTTTGTAATTTCAATTCCACCTTCTCTCATTTTTTCATACACCTTATCTATATTTTCAACATCAATTGCCAGTCCGATTAGTCCTCTATGCCCATCATTATATTTCTGAACCCACTCTTGTACCCAACCGCCCCCATTTTTTGTTTTTACTCTTACTAATTCTAAATATTCTTTTCCAATCCATATGTTAGATACTTTAAATCCTTTCGTTCCCTTTCCCCATTTCGGAACATATGGTAGCCCAATAGGATGCACACTTTTAATAATCTCCTTATTTTCTTGTATTTCTTTATTAACATTTACAACAAGATGATCGATTTTCATTTTCTTCCCCACCATATTTTTAGTTTTTTAATAGTTTCTCTAATTTATGAAGTAATCGAAGTTGCATCTCACATTGTTCATACATATTTTCAAAAATAAGTTTCATATATTCCGGTACATCATCCTTCAGTTTTTCCCCTTCTCTCATTTCTTCATAAGTAGCTAGTATTTCTCTTTTCTGTTCATCTAAAGCTTCTAAAATCTCTTCTTTCATACTCTCTTCTTCTGACAAGAATGTTAACGCTGTATACAGATGATTCGGAAACACAACTGAAGTTTTTTGAAATGATTCTTTAAGTAACTTTTTAAACTGTTGACTTCCTTTTTCGGTTATACAATACATAGTTTTCGATCGTTTACCAGTCATTTCAATTGCTTTTACTTGAATTAATTCCTCATTTGCCATTTTTTTTAACGCGTGATAAATAGAAGCCGGAAATACCTCCGCCCATTTACTACTTTGAACCATATGTAGCGCCTGCTGTATTTCATAACCAGATAGCGAATCCCTTTTAGTAAGCAATCCAAGAATCATTAAACGCATCATTTCTCTTCCTCTTCTTAAAAATACTAAATATTTAGTATTTTTAGATTATTTTAATATTAATTCCAATATTAGTAAACAAAAAACCCAAAAAAATAAACCCGCAATTACGCAGGCTTACTTCACACACTCTTGGAAATGTTCTTGGAACCACTCTTTATTAATATCTTTTCCGATGAAAACTACTTCACTTACTCGCTCTTCGCCCTCTTGCCACTCTCTATCATACGAAGCAGCAAACAATGTATGTACACCTTGGAAAACAATACGTTTATCTACTCCATCAATTGATAATATTCCTTTGTAACGATATAAATGCTCTCCTAGTTCTTGAACGACAGCTGACATCCACTCATTAAGTTTTTGTAAATCTAACGGACGTTCTTCACGTAATACAAATGATTTTACGCCTTCTAGATGATTATGTTCTTTATGTGGGTAAATTTGTAACGTATCTCTCGTTTTAAACGTTTGTATTTGTAGTAATGATGGAATATCCACTTCACAATTAGTAGTTGGGATTAATTGTGCAGTCGGATTTATTCCTTGAAGTTCATGTAGAAGATTTTCCTTCTCACTTTCTTCAATTAAATCTAATTTATTCACTAAAACTACATCAGCAAATGCAATTTGTTCTTTCGCTTCTAGTCCCTTTTCAAAATGTTTATGTATATGATAACTATCTACTACTGTTACAACGCCGTTAATTTGGTATGCAGATTGAATAACTGGATCTAAAAAGAACGTTTGAATAATCGGACCCGGATTTGCAAGACCCGTCGTTTCAATTACTAAGCCATCAAAATCCATTTTCCCCTCTGCTTTTACATCCAGTAATTGTTTTAAAGCAACGAGTAAATCTTCACGTACAGTACAGCATAAACAACCGTTTGTCATTTCCATAATTTCTTCTTCAACATTCATAATCAACTGATTATCGATACCAATTTGCCCTATTTCATTTACAATCACTGCTAATTTCTTACCGTGATCCTCTGATAAAATTCGATTTAATAATGTCGTTTTCCCTGATCCAAGAAAACCCGTTAATATTGTTACTGGAATCATCCCTTACATCTCCTTATTGCTCTATGTTTCTACATTATAGCATATAGAGAAAATCGTTTTTGTAGCAAAACATATTTATTGTATGTACAACCGGGTAACTATATAATAGTATTTAGCAAGAAAGCCTTTTCAAAAATGTTATTATTCATCAAGGGGGTACTTATAATGGAACGAGTTCAAATGACCGAAACACTAGAATTTTCTCGTATTATTCAAGGATTTTGGCGTTTAGCAGAATGGAATATGACGAAACAAGAATTACTTTCTTTTATTGAAGCTTGTATGGATATGGGGATTACTACTTTTGATCACGCTGATATTTATGGTGGATATACATGTGAAGGATTGTTTGGAGAAGCGTTACAACTAAAGCCTTCCTTACGCGAAAACATGCAAATCATCACAAAATGTGGAATCGCTCCCCCATCACCGAAATTTCCAGAACGATATGTCGCTCACTACAATACGAGTGCAGAACATATTATAAAAAGCGCGGAGGATTCATTAAAAAACTTACATACCGATTATATTGATGTACTGCTCATTCATCGTCCCGATCCATTCATGGATCCAAATGAAGTGGCAGAAGCGTTCTTACGCTTAAAACAAGAGGGAAAAGTTCGTCACTTCGGTGTTTCTAACTTTTTACCTTCTCAATTTAATATGTTAAGTTCGCATTTAGACTTCCCGCTTATTACAAATCAAATCGAAGTATCTGCGATGCAGCTTGAGCATTTTGAAAAAGGTACTATTGATTTATGCCAAGAAAAACGAATCAATCCAATGATTTGGTCACCTCTTGCTGGTGGTGAAATCTTTACTGGCCAAACTGAACGCGCTGTACGTTTACGTGAAACTTTACAAAAAATCGCTACTGAACTAGGCGTTGATAGCATTGATACTGTTATGTATGCATGGTTACTTGCTCATCCAGCAAAAATGATGCCAATTGTTGGCTCTGGCAAATTAGATCGAGTAAAAACGGCTGCAATGGCAACAAAAGTTAATTTAGATCGCCAACAATGGTTTACAATTTTCGAAAGCTCTAATGGACATCCTGTACCCTAATGCATACAAAAGAAGAGCTGTTACTTTACAGCTCTTCTTTTTCATATGTATTTCTCGTCATAGCGAACACACACATATCCCTTAATCCATTTCCCTCTACCGCAACACTCGCACTTTCTAAAATACCCTCTAATTTAAAGCCTAATTTCTCAGGTATCGCTCTACTCTTCTTATTTAGAGAATCGCATCGAATTTCTACGCGGTTTGCTTTCAGTTCAGTAAAAGCGTAATCCGTTATACCTGTTGCAGCCTCTACCATATAGCCCTTTCCACTAAACCTTGAATCAATCCAATACCCAATTTCAAATTGAGGTATATCCCAATTAATACGATGTAATCCGGCAGATGCAATAAATTCACCTGTTTCTTTCGAAAACACTAGTAATCTCAAATCCTCACGCTGCAAAAATTGAATATGCGATTTTCTAATACTCTCTTCTATTTCTTCCTCTGTTTGCTCTTTTTGTGCAAAAACCATCCAAGGCTTTAATTCTTTCATTGAAGCTTGAATCGCTTCATATACAACCTTACCATCACCTGGTTTTGGCATTCGAATAAAAAGCCTTTCAGTATTAAATTCAGTAGGAAAATCGAATAATAACGGATTCAATATAAACACTCCTTATAATTCTTTTATATATAATAATATCCATCTCAAGTTATACAGTAAAGAAATTTCTGAATTTTATACATTTTCCTCATTCACATCAACCGCCACACGAATTCCAGATTCAATCGCACCTTGAATCCATCCGTGATATAGTGTTGTATGGTCTCCAGCGAAATATATTCTCCCCTCAGGTTTTACAATGGCTGGTTGTAATTCAGATTCTTGACCAGCTTGAAAAAGTGCAAACCCTCCCAGTGCATATGGATCTAATGTCCAACTTTTTGATATTCCAGACATGAACTCATCATATACTTGCTCACCTAATATTGTTGCTAAATTTTGTAGTGTGTAATAGATGCGATCACCTTTTGATAAACCGTCCCATAGCAACGCATCGTATGACCACGTATAACTCCCAAGCATTATGGCTGGTCCTTTTGACCCGATGCCGTGACTTGGGTAATAGGCATAACGAATAGGAAGATCTGTTATAATTCTCCCCCCTAATTGCCCTTGTTCCTCCCAAAAACGACTTTTAAACTGAATTCCTATTTTTGTAGCTGGCATATAATGCAATTCACGAATTGCTTTCCATTTCACATGAGATATAGAATCAAATGGATCTACTTCCACAAATCGCATTGTTGAAAAAGGAATTGTAACAATAACTATATCACCTGTTATGCTACTATATTCAAAAGTTTCCTCATTCCGATAGTAAGCTGTCACACCATTAGCTTGTTGATGTAGTTTCATTAATTTTTGGTTATATATAATATTTTCTTCTAATTGTGGTAAAAATGACTTTGGTAATCTATCGTTCCCATCTATTATTTCGCAAAATCCGCTTTCCTCTTGCATAATGTATAAAAAACGTAATGTCTCAATGAATGACCTTTCCAAAAAACCTTCTAAGTCTAGTAGAACTCCTATCATTTCAATCGTTACCGGTGAAAAATACGTATTATATTGATAAGGATGATACTTTAAAAACTGCCCTGTAGAGTACTTCCCAAAATCCTTTTCTACAACGTCCCAATTTTTCTCTGGGTTTCTTTTAATAAAATTTATAATTGGTTGAACTGCTAACAATAATAATTCCTCAGAAGTTTTCCCTTCTTCATTCATCTCAACAGGATACCTTAAAATACTCGGGTCTTTTTCGTATTGTTTCAATGTCGTTTTCCGGCCATTGACATATATAATATCTGTTTCATTTCTATTAATAAAAGGGCTCACCTGTAGCCCAAACTTTCTTATATATGCCATCGTTAATGTATGCGAATACGGAATTCTCATCGCCCCAACATCTAAGTATAATCCGGTATCTTCCATTCTGACTGTCTCAATTCGGCCTCCTACACGATTATTCGCTTCAAAAATCTTTACTTGATGTCCTGCGTCCTTCAGTAAAGATGCCGAAACTAATCCAGCCATACCGGCCCCAACTATAATAATTTGTTTCGAACGTGTTGTCTTTTGCAATCCCTTCTCTATTATCTTTACATCCGCCTGTGTATCAAACATTATATCTTTTTGCACAATCCCACCCCTTACTTCATAAAATGTGCATTAGTGGTTTAGTGCATTTTATTCATAAATCCCCTTAAACATAACACCATATCAATTTGAAGATTCACTAAAAATACATATGGTGTAGCTCTCCCCCTTCTACGTGCTTCATACAATAAATATATATAGTAACTGTAGGGAAAGGGTGAATACACATGAAACGTACTTACGACTATCACGCAACAAAAAAACATTTAGAATTAAAGAAAGAGCAGCTTTGTAAAAAACTTACTAGCGTTAAACTTACTGAAGAAGAACGCAAGCAAATATATCTAGAAATTGATAACTACGAATATATTTTAAACTTAGTCGAAATGAATCATTATGAACGAGGGTTTTCTCGTTAAAAGCGGATAAAATATTATCCGCTTTTCCTTTTGAGCATTTCATTACGCATTTTTCGTAAGTAAATATATAATAGGATGTACATTAAGATTGAGAGGTATATTCTATGATCAAATTAAGTGTATTAGACCAATCACCTATTTCAGATGGTAGCACAGCAGTTGAAGCTTTTTCACATACAGTTACGCTTGCACAAGAAGTTGAAAAACTCGGATTTACACGTTTTTGGGTATCCGAGCACCATAATTCTGTAAGCTTAGCTGGTTCCAGTCCAGAAATACTTATTTCTCATATTGCAGCGAAAACGAATCGTATTAGAGTTGGTTCTGGCGGTGTTATGTTGCCACATTATAGTTCATATAAAGTCGCCGAGAATTTCCGCGTTTTAGAAGCACTTTATCCAAACCGCATCGACCTTGGTATTGGTAGAGCACCTGGTGGTATGCCGATAGCAACTCGTGCATTACAAGAAGGAAAAATGGTCTCACTTGATCAATACCCGGAACAAATTGCAGATGTTGCAATGTACTTACATGATAAAGTACCTGAAAACCATCACTATGCAAACTTAAAAGCTACTCCTATAATCCAAACATCAGCTGAAATGTGGATGCTCGGTTCTAGTGGAGAGAGTGCTAAAATTGCGGCGCACAATGGAGCTTCTTTTGCATTTGCACAATTTATTAATGGCTTCGGGGGTCCAGAAGTTATGAAGGCTTACCAGGAACAATTCCAACCTTCATTTTTAGGAGATAAACCAAAATCAATCGTCGCTATTTTTGTTATTTGCGGAGAAACAAATGAAGAAGCGGAGAAGATTGCATCAAGCCTTGATTTATCGATTTTACTATTAGAACAAGGAAAACGGACTACTGGTACTCCGTCTATCGAAACTGCTCAAAATTATTCGTATAGTGCTTATGACCTATTCCGCATTAAAGAAAATCGCCAACGTATGATCGTCGGTGACCCATCATCTGTGAAAGAAAAAATATTAAACTTAAGCAAAGCATACAATACCGAAGAATTTATGATTGTCACAATCACCCATCAATTTGAAGACAAATTAAACTCTTATCGCTTATTGGCTAACGCTTTTAATTTATAATTTCAAAAGGGAGATACATCACATATGATGCATCTCCCTTTCTTACTACATATTGTTTTTGCTTCCTATATATTCAATAGCTTCTTTTAATAACTCATCAAAATTATTAGGATACTCATGTTTTAAGTTAGGCACAACTTTATACTTATGTTCTATATCTTTATCCTTTAATAACCGTACAAATTGCTGCGTGACTTCATAACAATCTTCATCTTGATCGCCACATATTATATATCCCTTTATACCTTTATCCTGTAACATCCCCAGCAACTCATTCCATTCTTCAATCTCTGGAAGCCACGGTGCCATAAAAATAAAACCATCCACATTTATATCTTTTTGTAAAATAGTATATAAAGCTACTCTTGCTCCAGCAGAAAAGCCACCAATTACTACATTTTCTACTGTATGATTTTCTATAAACTTATCGTAATGCTCTTTTAATTCTTCTTTCCCTCTATCTATATCATCCCAAACAAACCCATCTGAAAACTGAATTTGCGAAGACTGTGGTAAAGCTAACGTATAATCTTGTGTCAAAACTGATTTCCAATATGGTTCTATTATTTGTATATTTTCTTGATCACCATGCATTGTAAGTAGTAGATTTCTCTTTTTCTTGCTGTAAATATATTTCACGTCTGCTCGTTCTGTTTTCTTTGCTAATTCTTCTCTTTCTTTACATAATTGAACCATTTTATGAAACTCTTCAAATTTATGTAGTGGTTTTAAATCGTCGTCGGAAATTAAATACTCATTTCCATACCAAAATCCATTGTCCATAATAGCTTCCTTCATTAAATGTAACGCTTCTTCTTCAAGTCCTGCTGCACTTGCAAGCGCATATTTAAAATTATATATTTGTGCCTCATTCCCCACTACACCTTTAGCATGTTCCATTATATAAGTGTACGCTTCAAAACTTCCTTTATTTGCATAACAATCTAACGTTTCATTTAACAACTTAATATACGTCATGTTATTTTTCATATTGTAGTTCCCCCGTAACCTTTTTACTTATTTCTCGAACTATTAAACTATTCTGTGGTCACGGTATATTCTATAACTTAACAATACCCGATTCTCAGAATGATATTTACTAACTAATGTATGTATACGCATAATACATCGCTTCTTTCTATCTACTAGTTTTAGTATAAAGTTAAATAGACTGAAAAATTAATATTTTAACAACAAAAAAAGACAACAATATATTTATTGTTGTTTTCATCACATCTACCCACTATTCTTTTTTTTCTTATCTGGTTTACTTGAAACTAAATAATGTTTTTCTGAAATATATAAGTTTCTTTTTAATATACGATTTAAGTAAGGTCCTAGTTTCATTCCGCATACGAGGCGATCTTCGCTATTTTCAACAATTGGGAACATTTCTTTTTCAGTTACATATTGATCTACTGCCTTTTGTACGACATCAATTTCTTTAACTAGTTTTAAATTTTCTTCTGTATGTTCAAATACTTCAAGCGTTTCCTTCGTAATAAGAAAAAGATTTGTTGGAAATGCGGGTAAATAGGGCTTTAACAAATCATAATTTACAGTGTAATCATCATTTACTAAGACTGTATAAACGATATTAGCATTCGTTTCTAGAAACTTAGCCATCGCTTGCTCTAATTCGTCTTTCGTAATTTCCCTCTCTTCTTTTCCAGTTCTGAAAAAGCGAAACATCGCATCGCCTCCTTTTTACTATATTATAGCATAAAAGAAAACTGAAAAATTATAAAAAACTCTATTGAAAGAATTTTTCAATAGAGTTTTTTAATCCATTTTTTATTTTAAGAATGCACTTAACATCCATACATGTTGTTCTAATGTCGTATGAATTGCTAATAACATATCAGCCGATGTTTCATCACCAGCTTCATCAGCTACTTCCATACCTTCTTTTAACTCTTGAATGAGTGCAGAAAAATCGTTTACTAAAGCTTGTACCATTTCTTCTGCAGACTCCTTGCTTGTTCCTTCGCTCACAGTTGAAGTTGCTAGATACTCTTTCATTGTCGCTAACGGTTTTCCTTCTAACGCTAAAATACGTTCTGCTAACTCATCAATATATGTTCCAGCCTCATTATAAAATTCTTCAAATTTCTCATGTAATGTAAAGAAGTGTGGTCCTGTCACATACCAATGATAATTATGCAATTTCACATATAACACATTCCAGTTTGCTACCTGCTTGTTTAATACTTCAACAACATTTGTTTTCGTACTCATACAATCCACTCCTCTTATCATTTTATAATTATTATCTTTTAATAACTCAATTATATTCTACCATACATTTCCTATTCTCTCGAATGAACAGCTTATATGTAACAAAGTTTTAACACCTTTAATATTTCCCTAATATCATATAATTCATGTATTCTTTCAACTACTTCATATGTCTAATCGTCCAAGCTTACACATATGCATAATAGTAAGTCAAGCTCATCATAGAAGAAAGAGGGATAAAATGGACAATCAACAATGGCAAGTAGCAAAGAAAGTCGCCGCTACTTATATCGGAACTGTCGTTGGAGCTGGATTTGCTACTGGGCGAGAAATTGTTGAATTTTTTACAGTTAACGGATTGTACGGGACAATTGGCATATGTATAAGTGGATTTTTTTTTATTTGGCTCGGCACTAAGATGATGTTACTCTCATCACAAATCGGGGCATTTTCAGCTCAAGAATTCAACAAATATTTATTTGGGGATGTATTTGGAAATGTCGTAAACACATTATTATTACTCGTATTATTTGGTGTAACGAGCGTTATGTTATCAGGGGCCGGAGCAGTATTTGAAGAACAACTCCGCCTTCCGAGACAACTTGGCATTTTCATCACAGTCATCGCCTGTCTCATTATTGGGAGCCGAGGATTACAAGGTGTTTTTGAAGTAAATACGCTTGTTGTACCTATTATGATGATCTTTATTATCGGACTCGCCATTACAACTTTTATTCATGATTCAACTCCTATTATTAACACCGTTCCTACAGAAAGTTGGAATATGAAATGGATTACTAGCCCTATTACATATGTCGCATTAAATCTTTCTCTCGCCCAGAGTGTTCTCGTCCCATTGGCCAGTGAAGTAAAAAATCGAAAAGCTATTTTATGGGGTGGTATTTTAGGAGGCGCAGGGCTTTGTTTTATTTTATTATGTAGCCATTTAGCAATGTTATCAGTTGAACAATTTTATCAATACAACATCCCAATGGCTGAAGTCGTAAGAAGGTTTAATGCAACTTTCCACTTTTTCTTTGTTCTTATCATTTTTGGTGAAGTTTTCACAACATTAGTTGGGAATATATTCGGAATGACAAAACAAATGCAATCCATTACCGGATGGAAAAGTAACCATATTATTTACTTCATATTACTAATTAGTTATTGCTTTAGTTACATCGGTTATAGTGAGCTTCTTCATATTTTATATCCTATTATCGGTTGGGTGAGCATCATTCTACTACCGATTATTGCTTGTAAACAACTTCAAAAAACATGAAAAAGCATCCGTGTATACGGATGCTTTTTCATGTTCATTCACAGTCTTCACATACTTCCCAGTATGGCCCCATCTCCACTGCAAGGTATGGCTTTAATTGCAATCGAATCATTCGACTTGGCATACGTTCTAAAACGAATTGAATGCCATCTTCCTCTTCGTCTAACTCAACTTTCGAAATAGCAATTCTTTGCATAGTAGTAATGGGGCTTCCATCTTTATATAAAGTGATTTTCACCTCATCATATTCATTAAAATACAATTCAACACTCATTTGTTTTTTTAACATTTCATCAACAATTTCATATTTATCATTTTGTTCCTGGATTATATATTTCCAGCCGTCTCTTCCCGCTTCTAGTGGAGCAACTTGAAATAATGTCACCAAATCCTCGTATAGCATAAGATAACCCCTCTCTTACTAAAAAACGATGAGTATTTTATATACCCTTTATCTCTATCACTATCCATGTTTATTGTACCATATATCAAGAATCTTACCCCATTCATTTGCTTCATAAACACATATAAAACATATAGTATTCTTATTTCATTCTCTGCTCACTAGTATAGCTTTTTGCTGACAACTAATCCCCTACTGATTATTAGCCCACACCAATCACGCATTTACGGGCAGCCCGAAAATAGCGGGATAAAGATTTTGGATTTTATATAAAAAAGAAGAGTGACTTGTATCACTCTTCCCTCAAAAATGTTTTCCCGTCGCTACTAATGCTAAAACTATAATTAAGCTTGCAAATAATAGCGATACAATTAAACTAAAAATCGGTAATACTTTCTTTTCATTCTTCCTAGATAATAACCTTAAACTAAGAATGATGTTTAATGGTACAAATATAAAATAAAAGTATTTAACGATTTGTATTGAGCTATTTGAAAGTGTTTTAAATACAAACACTTCAATTAAAAAAACAACAAAGAATAAAATACTTAACCAAAATGAGACATAACTAAGCCATGAATGTCTTTTCGTTCCCCAATATACTCCCATAATGATCTCCTTTAAACGTAGTCTATATTATATTAATTATACACCCACTAAACAAATCCCTCTATTTTTCGACAAACATTAAATAAAGTGAACCTCTAATCATTTATATCCCCTGTTTCCCTTTACCTATTAGCTCACACTAATCCGGCTATCAGCTAAAAAGGCTGTTTCTAATAGCACAAATGCTATTTTGAGACAGCCTCCTCTTTTTACACTTTAAACCTTTCAATTAACACTTGTAACTCTTCAGCCATTTGAGATAATGTACCAGCTGCAGAACCAATTTCCTCCATGGAAGCCAGTTGCTCCTCAGCTGACGCAGCAACACTTTGTGTACTCGTCGAGTTATTTTGTGCTGTCATTGCAATTTGACCAACTGAAATAGATACTTCATTTGCACCTTTTGACATTCCATTAGCCGTTTCAACCATCGTTTTTATTTGATCAGCAATTTCATTTGTAGATTGTAAAATCTCAGCGAAATTTTGTTTCGTTTCATTTGCGATAACAAGTCCAGATTGAACTTCTTCATTTACATTATTCATAGATTTTACTGTCTTACTCATATCATCTTGTATCTCACAAATTAATTTACTAATTTCACTTGATGATACGCTAGATTGTTCTGCTAACTTTCGTACTTCATCAGCAACAATTGCAAAGCCTCTTCCATGCTCACCAGCTCTTGCAGCCTCAATTGCTGCATTTAAAGCTAGAAGATTTGTTTGATCTGCAATATTTTGAATTACTTCTAAAATATCACCAATTTGCTTTGATTTGTTATTCAACAACTGAATAACAGCATCTGATTGTGAAACAGATTCCGCAATAGACTGCATTTGATTTACTGTTTTTCCGACTAGTTTTCCGCCATCTTCTGCTTTTTCACGAGTATGAGCAGAAGCAGTATTAATAGATAATGAACTATTTGCTACATGCTGAATCCCTTCTGTTACATCAAACAGTAACATGGCACCATTTTCAACACTTGATGTTTGCGTCGTTGCCCCACTTGATATTTCATCCATTGCCATTGTAATTTGTTCAGTCGCTTCACTTGCTTGTCTGACGCTTGCTGTTAACTCTTCGGATGCAGCAGCAACATGCCCTGCTGAAGTATTAATCCTTCCAATTAATGTACGTAATGAATGGGTCATCTCATTAAACCCTTTAGCAAGTTGACCAATTTCATCATTTGAATGTATTTGAATCGTTTGAGTTAAGTCCCCTTCACTTATTTCTTTAGAAGTGACAACTAATCTCTTTAACGGTTTCGTAATAGAAAGTGTCACGAAATAAATAAGCGCTCCTCCTACAACTAATGAAATCAGCATAACAATTAACATATTATAAAAAACAGGTTGAGCAGCTTCAACTACTTCATTTGAGTACATCGTCCCACCGATTTTCCAACCTGTTTTTAAATTTGTAGCGAATACCATTTTCTTCTCACTACCACCATAAGAGTATGAAAAAGTCCCATGATTATCTTCATAAATTTTCTTAGCCCAAGAATCATCTGCTTTGTCACCCGATTTCTCTTGAGGGTGGGCAATTACTTTTTGCTTCCCATCTAAAATGAAAGCATAACCTTTTTTACCAATATTGATTAACTTTGTTGTTTTTAATAAATTATCTAAGCTTAAATCTACTGCAACAACGCCATTTTTATCTTCTGTTTGTTTTGCAATTGTTACGACAATATGTCCATTTCCTTGTGCCTTATATGGTCAATTCCACCTTGCTTATTCACTGCATCTTTATACCAAGAACGTGTCGTTGGATCGTAATCTGCTGCCATTGGTATATTTGGTTCTTGCACAAATTTCTTATCATTTCCTGCAACATATACTTGTTCAACATCTTTATTCAAGTTGATATATTGAGATAACATTTTTCTTGATTCACCTTGATTATCGCCTTGATACATATCACTATGAATCAATCGTGCAAAATTATTTACATCGTTGAATTTCGCTTCAATCATTTGATTAATTAAATTATCCAATATTTTTATATTATCCTGAGCGCTACTCATAATTTGTGACTCAAAATTCTTTTTAGCTGTTTGATAAGACATACCTCCAATAATAGAGACTGCCGCAATTAAAATAACAAAAAATGAAGTTAATAACTTCTTTGCTACTTTCATATCTCGAAACCAACTTAATAGTTTACTCATTATAAACCTCCTGCATTTCAATATTAAGTTTTAAAGATAATATAGAGTTAGTTATGAATATATCCCATTCCCTAGTTCTATTTTTACAATTTTGTTTGATGAGCACTTTGTAAAGTTTAAACAAATAAATTCTTTTTGTCCATATATATGAATAATATTATTATAAAATTTACAAATATAAAAAACCAAAGGAATAAACCCTTTGGTTTTTTACATTTTTTTATGTTGTTTAGAAATCTTTTTCCATCTATCTCGTTCTGCTCTTGCTAGAGTAATGTTTTGTTTTCTCATAACATATGCCAGTTCTCTTTGCAGCTTTTTATAGCTTAGCAAGCGCTCTACCGCTATAAGTCCATTATCTATAGCACTGCGTACTCCACATCCTGGTTCACCTTCATGTTTACAATCTCGAAAGCGGCATGTTTTTGCAAGATCTTCAATATCAGAAAATGTGGTTTGAATTGCCGCACTTCCTTCCCAAAGTTGAAGTTCCCTCATACCAGGAGTATCAATTACTAAACCGCCACTCGGTAGTTGGAACAACTCACGGTGAGTTGTCGTATGTCTCCCTTTACTATCTTCTTCACGTATATCTCCGGTCTTAGCTACATCTGTTCCTATTAATGCATTTAACAAAGTGGATTTCCCTACCCCTGAAGATCCAACTAAAGCAATTGTTTTACCTGGAGCTACAAATTGTTGTAATGATTCGATTCCAACGTACGCTAAGCTATCAACAACGAAGATTGGAACACCGATTGCTACTGCTTCAGTTTCTGTAATTTTCTGTTCCACATCTTCACATAAACTACTCTTCGTTAAAACAATAACAGGCATTGCACCACTTTCATAAGCCAATAGCAAATAACGTTCCATCCTTCTTACGTTGAAATCATGGTTAAGAGCATTTACTAAAAATAGATAATCCACATTCGTAGCTATAATTTGTTCCTCAGTTCGGTAGCCAGCCTCTTGTCTAGAAAAAGAGCTTCTCCTTGGAAAAACGCGATGAATAATCGCCTTTCTCTCTCCTTCTATTTTCTTTATATACACCCAATCACCAACTGCCGGATAATCGCCCTTCGTTAACGCTTCATGACGAAATTTTCCAGACAGTTCCGCTACATATTCACCATCATTACAAATAATCCGATATATATGCTTATGCTCAAGTAAAATACGCCCTACTTCATAGTTCTCCACAGCTTGTTCTTCAAAAAAAGAATCCCAGCCGAACGATTCTAAAATATTTTGGTTCAAATTGATATCCTCCCTAGTTTAAGCTAAGTAGAAGGATAGTGCGCTCACTTATATAGTATCGCCCTTTCCATCCACCTTTGTATTTGGTTTATTATTCATATAAGTTAATTTCGCCATAATACATCACCCCGTTCTCATTTTAATTACTCTCATTATATGGAATATCTCTTTAAAAAGCCACCTTATTTAACGTAATTTTCAAATAACTTATTTTTTAGCATTCTAATTTGTCCACGATGACTAATTTCATCTTCTAGCACGTGAAACCAAAGGTAGTGCTGATTATATGCTACGCCATTAGGCCACTTTCTTTCTGACATTAGCCATTCATCATCCTGTTGTCTCAAACACTCTAATGTTTCCTCTCGAACTTTCTGTAAAAGTTGTACATAATACTGTATTTCATAACCACGAATAGATCTCCCCGCTTCCCCTAAATACAGTGCATCTTCCCATATTTCTAATTCTTCTTTTGTAAAATCACGATTTTGAAAAGAAATAAGCTGATGGACTTTTTCTATAGCCGCTATATGCTTTAGTAAAGCACCAATTGAATTCTCACCACTTGGCATTATTAAATCCAATTGCTCCACTGCTAAATCATCTATTTCCTGTAATGTTATTGCCCGCGTATGCTCCATCATACTTACTAGTTTCCCTATATTTTTTGTATAACCATCTACACCTCTTATTCGATAATCTATATACATTTCACGCACCCCTTTCTGAATTCATATTAATGAAAAGAAGCTTTAATTAATAGACTTAAATATATCAGAATCTTCTGTTATAATTAAGTTGAACAAGCACATAGCCTAAACAAATTTTCTCAATATGCTTATATGAAATATTAAAAGGATTCAATATGTAAAAATCGAATCTTATTCACTAAAAGGAGTGGATTCGATGGAAATGTATCAATGGCTAACTGCGGTTCTTGTTGGTGGCATTACTGGCTTCGTTTCCCATCTGATCAATAACCAAGGCAAGTTATTGCTCCCACGCCGTCTAAAAACGTTCTTCCACTTTGGGTTTTTAACCGATATATTTACCGGTAGCCTAGCTGCACTGCTTGGACTCGTTTTATTCGATGTCACCACATTAAAAGAAATTATAAAAGTATCTATTGTAACTGCCATTTCAGGTCAAACATTTTTACTTCATCAAGCTTTAGGTGGTGAACAGGCTAAAAATACGCAAATTGGGAAAGCTGATGAGAAAATTCAAGAAATTGACAAACTATTACGACGTTAATCTATACTTTCTTTAAAAATTATTGTTATAATAAAAAATAAATATTTTCTATTGCGTCGTTTGTCAGAAGAAAGGGTGTTTCGTATGACAAAAAAGAAAATAGAAGATTTCTTAACAAACTCCGAAAAAGAGGAACTGCTAGAAAACTATAAATGTTTACGAGAAGCCCGCACAAAAAGCGAAGCTAACTATTTTGGTGAAGCAGTAGACCATCTATTAAATAAAGTAAAAAAGCGAATTATTGAAGAAGCAGGAATACATGATGAAAACGCAGCAACAGTTCAATCTAAACGAAAAGCACTGTTTTAGTACATAACTAAAACAGTGCTTTTTCTTTATAACGCTTCTATGATGCAATTCCCTTCTCATTTTCTACAGAAAGTTTTTCACTTTTCCTAAACAAAAGTAAAGAGATTATATATAATAGTGCCGTAAAACATCCTATAAACATAAAATTATGGGAAACAGTAAATAATCCACCAGCTACTACCGCTCCAATCATTTGTCCAATATACATAGAGGCATTCGCAAGTGCTGCACCTGTTCCCCTTGCTGTACTCGACAAGTTTTGTAAACGTCCCATCATTAATACAAATAATATACCTGTTACAAAAAATAAAACGAAAAAGAATAATTCAACAAAAATTATGTTATTTAGGTATGGCAGTAATACATATAGAAGTGCTGTAAATACAATTCCACCATAGAAAGACATGCTAAAGCCGATTTTATTCAAGATTCTAGGCCCCAAAATATTACCTGTTAAATTCCCTAATCCTAGTACGAGCATAGCTGTACCTATTTCATTTACGTGCAAGCCAAATTGAACTGCAAGCCAAACCCCAAAGAAAGAGAATGCTGCGAAATTGCCAGTCTGAAAAATAAAATATGCAAAATAAGAGAGTGAAACCTTTGAATCTCTAAGTAATTGCTTATAGCGCTGTAAGATTGATTGTTTATTATCCTCTGTTTGAACAGGCTTTATTTCTGGTATAAAAACACCAATAGAAATAACGAGTAATGCTGACAGGATGCCAATGACAAAGAATGGTGTTGTATAATGTATCGTTGCTAAATAGGCCCCAATTGGCAGTCCAAGAATTTGAGCAACTGATAATCCCGCTGTTGCAATCCCAATTGCTTTCACAATTTGCTTCTTCTCTATTAGGAGTGGAATAGATGCCCACACTTGCGGGGATACAAACGCTGCACTTACACCTGCTAAAAATCGAAAGATCAGCATCCATAAAAAACTAGGTGCAATTCCGCACAAAAACGTACTAATTGCGAAAAAGGTCATACCTAATATCATTACTTTTTTTCTGTTTAATCCATCTGATATAGGACCAGCGATAAGCGCAAATCCAGCATATCCTAAAGCATATGAACTCACCATCCATCCTGAAAATTCCGTTGAAACATGATACACCTGTTGTAATGTTGGCAAAAGTGGCGAAATTAAAAATGTATCCGTACCAATCATAAACATTATTGTAAAGAATACACCTAGTACTCTTTTCATTTATGCCATCTCCTTATATATGGAAAAAGGGTGATATCCTTCTTTCCTATCAATCCTCTAATATAGATTCAATTTTTTTCATATCCTTCTCATTCAATGAAACGTCCACTGTTTTTACACTTTCTCTTATTTGTTCTGCACGCTTTCCACCAGGAATAACAGCATCGATTCCTGGTTTATTTAATAGCCATGCTAACGCTAAGTGAGACACTGCTATATTATTTTCTTTGGCTAAACCTTTTAACTTTTCAACTCTCTTAAAGTTTTTCTTATATGTATTTTCCTCAAAAAGATTTACGCCATTGCGCCAATCTTTTTCATTCACTTTAAAATCTTCTGTATATTTACCGCCTAATATTCCAAAAGCAAGTGGCCCATATGGAATAAATGAAATACCCGCTTCAATACAATACGGTAAAAGTTCTTCCTCTGCAGTACGATCTAGCATATTGTAAGGCGATTGTACAACATCTATATCTCCATATCGATTCGCTTCTTTTAATTGTTCTACATTTACATTTGATATCCCAATTGAACGAATTTTCCCCTCTTCTTTTAAACGGATAAGCTCTCCAATTGAATCTATGTAACTTGTTTCAGAGTTTGTAAAATGTAAATAATATAAATCAATATACTCTGTCTGTAATCTTCTTAAACTATTCTCCATAGCGTTTCTTAAATAGCTTGGCTCATTATTAATATAAACCTCTCCATTTAATAACGGCTGTATTCCACCTTTTGTAGCGAGTACATATTCATGACGCTTTCCTTTTAAAACCTCTCCTACTAATTCTTCTGATCTACCAAAGCCATATGAGTCCGCTGTATCAAAAAATGTAATTCCTTGTTGAATTGCTTCTTCAATCATTTGTTTTCCTTCTTCTTCATTCACATTTGCATATAAATTATGTCCCCCTACTGCATTTGTTCCTAAACCCAATTGTGAAATATTTAATCCTGCCTTTTGTAAATTCGTATACTTCATTTTTTCTCCCCCTATATTTCTATTGTTCGATTATATTCGAACAATAGAAATATAGCACTTTATATGTTATAGTGCAACTAGAACAACTTATACAAGTAGGTGAAATGATGCGAACACTATATCATCCTAATCGTGAGGAAATTCAATTTTCCTCTGTCCTATATGCACTTAGCGATCAAATCCGCTTACAAATTGTAAATATGTTACTAGAGAAAAACGAACAATCTTGTGGTGCATTAAACATTCCAATTGCAAAATCAACTTTATCTCACCATTTCAAAGTTTTACGTGAATCAGGTGTGATGTATACACGTCTTGAAGGTACACAGCGTTTTATTTCAATTCGAGAAGAAGACTTGAATGCTAGATTTCCGGGCTTATTAAATGTCGTATTAAACGCGACAGAACCATACTAAAAAACATCTCATATGCGTATGAGATGTTTTTTAGTAATTCCTATTCTTTTAATAAATCTATTAATCCATTTCCTTCAGATGTACGCTCATATCCTAAAGGTACGGTTCTTTTAATAAGTTGCGCATATATTTCCGGCTCTGATAGCTTTCTACCATATTCTCTCTCGCACTGCTTAATAAGAAGTGCTAACGCCCCAGCGACATGCGGCGTCGCCATTGAAGTACCACTTAATACCGCATATTTCCCCTCTGGATACGTAGATAGTATTTCATCACCTGGCGCTACTAAATCAATTTCTTGATTTGAATTACTAAAGCATGAAATTTTCCGCTCTAAATTAACAGCACCTACTTCAATTACTTCAGAATAAGCACCTGGAAAATCTAATTCTTCAGTATCATCATTACAATCTCCATCATTTCCTGCAGCGCATACGACAAGTACGTCCTGCTTTACTGCATTTTGAATAGCTTCATGTAACTCTGGTACATCCTGTGGACCACCAAGGGACATTGAAATAATTCTCACTTTCTCTTTATTCGGCCCCCTCCAATTCACTGCATAATGAATTGCCTCAATAATTTGCTCATAACTTCCAGAACCGTCTCCTGCTAATACTTTTAATACTAACAATTTAGCAAGTGGTGCTACACCTAAAACACCTACTCCATTTTCAGTGGCTGCAATTGTACCCGCTACATGAGTACCATGCCCATTATTATCAAGATAAGTATTTTGATCCCCTTCATAATCATTCGTGAAATTTCTTCCACCAATAATACGATCCTTTAAATCTATATGATTTATATCACAACCTGTATCTAAAACGGCAACGACAATGTCTTTCCCTTTTGCACTCTTTTCCCATACTTCCGGAGCGTGAATCAGTTGTACGCCTGGTGGAATTTCGTTTACTTGTTCAACCACTTTATTTACGGTAAACGGAATTAATTTAATACCTTTTTGTTTATTTGCTGTACTACTGTTCATCGTAATCCCTCCTGAAAATGTATTATTTTCATTTCAGACCACTACTTTAGATTTAAGATTCGTTTTATTCGCTCCATTTTCCTTCCTTTCAAATATTTCTCAATAAACAAAATAAAAGGACCTATTAAATGGTCCTTTTATTTTTCAGTTTTTCAAAAGAATAATATAAATTAAAACTAAATCTCACTCTTGTTCAAAAACTGCTCAATTTCTTTTATTACATGTTTTGCTCCTTCTATACTAACAGTAATGTTTCCATTTGCTAATGAAATATTTTGTTCTGAAACATCACCTGTTATTTGACAAGCATTGTAAGGTTGATATTTTTGTAAGATGACTTTGTCTTCTTCTACGAAAATTTCAAGTGGTGATTTAATTTGTATTCCTAATACATCTCGTAATTCTTTAGGAATAACTATCCGTCCCAATTCATCTACTTTTCGAATAATTCCTGTTGCTTTCATGTTACTCCCCCCTTACTCTCTATTAATTTTTTCACCTCGCTATTTTCATTTTATCACTATATATTTGGTAATGGTTGCCTCTTTTTAGAAAATATAGTACGAAAGTTAAAAAAACACATTCAACGAATATTCAATCTTTCTTTCAATTGTTTTAAATAACGAGATCGTATAAGTATGAAGTATAGTGCTTGGATACCTATGAAAATACTTAATACAACCATATTCTCTTTAAAAAGTGAGTACTCAAACATTTGTCCTAATGCCGTTAATGCTACTGCCCCATGTAATGTTGCAACCCCAATTGGAACGAAGAATAAAAGCGCTAAGCGGATTGTGACTACTTTCGATAATTCTCCTCTTGTTAATCCAACTTTTCGAATCATTTCAAATAAACGAGCATCATCTTCTAAATCAGAAAATAATCGGAAGTATAGAAAACTTCCCGCACAAACGAAAAATACAATACCAATAAAGAAACCTACAAATAAAATTGGCCCCGCAATTTGTAAACTTTGATTTTGATCGTACTCTTCTGCACTAAACGTTGAATATTCTTGATAAGGCTTAAGCTGATGCGTAAGCTCTTTACCAATCTCAATTTCATCTTTCGGTCCTTTCGTTTTATACATATAATCTTTTACTTCTGTAAATCCATCTTGTAATAAATCATATTGATTGTTAGAAATCACATACACATTACCCATAAGTATTTTACTTAGTGAAGAAGTATTAATTTTTTTCACTTTTAAAGTCTCATTAATATTTGATAAAGAAATTTCTTTTCTTTCTTTTATCGGTGGTCCTGGTATTTCTGTTGATAAAAATAAAGCTTCTTTACCTGATAATGTATTGAAAGGTTCTCCAGTTAACTTCGCATATTCCTTATAATCAGCTTCTTTTATAAAAATGGCGCTTCTTAACGACTGCTCCTCAGTTTTCTTCGATGAAATATTTATTTTTGAAGCTGCTATATTATGTTTCTTTAATCCTTCGTCAATGATTTTCAGATGCTGTGATTCATTACTATTTCCTTGCTTAGAATGATAGTGAAACGAAATTGGTCTGTTCATAATTTCTTTCGTCATTGAAGCAAATCCAACCAATGTACCAATTGCTGAAAATGCTACAGTTGAAATAATCGTTACAATAAAGAACATTCTCGCGTTATCTCTCATACGGTATGCTAAATCTGATAAAGTAATAATATTTGTTCTTGTCCAGTAGAAACGTTTACTTTTTTTACATAATCGAATAATAAAAACGCTTAACTGCTTATACAGTAAATACGTACCAATAATGACTACCGTTGTGACAGGTATCATCATAATAAATACCATTGCACCATGTGACATAAGAGCTCCTACATATCCTGCGCTCAGTAGTACTACCGCTAATATAGAAGAAATAATAGATGCTTTCGGTTCTGGCTTCGCCTCTGCTGATCCTCTAAACAATTTCATAATTTTATTTTTACGAACCATTCCTGCACTAAATAATGAAATGATAATAAATAATATAAAAAACATAACACTCGTTACAGCAATCGCTGACTTCGGTATGTAATAGGATAAAGAAATATCTAATTTTAATAACAATGGAGCTACAAAAATTAATATACCTGAAAACAACATACCTGAAAGAATACCTATAATAATTGCCCCGATGCCAATCATGATATTTTCAAAAAAGATAAGTCGCTTTAATTGATATTTCGTCATTCCAAGCATCATTAATATCCCTAGCTCACGCTTTCTCGTTTTTAAAAACATTCCCATAGAATATAAAATAAAGAAAAATGTAAATAAGTAAATAATAGACTGTGCAAAAGACATACTTACAAATACATATTGTCCTAATGTCCCTGCACTTAATGCTGGATGAAATGCAAAAAATGAATAAACAAAAAAAGCCATAATTGCAAATGCACTACTTAAAAAATAAGCCGAGTATGTCCGTCTATTTCGCGTCACATTTCGAAATGCGAGTTCTCTAATATTCATACTACTTCTCCGCCCTTCTACTAACTATGTTTTTATATTAGTAAAGTTCGGAAATACCTTCCATCGATTCAAATGACAAAAACCTTACATTATTGAAAGGTTTAAAAAAATTGCTTATACAAAAAAGTTTACTTATAATTACTACATTCATATTCATACACGCATCCTATTGTATATTCGTTAGTTTTGCGAAATAATAAAGGATAGAAGTATGTACCAATATACATATAAACTTATTAACCGTTTTAATATGAATAGGAGGAAAACATAATGACATTACAAGAACAAATTATGAAAGCATTACACGTTCAGCCTGTAATTGATCCGAAAGTAGAAATTCGTAAACGAATTGATTTCTTAAAAGATTATTTAAGAAAAACAGGTGCAAAAGGATTTGTACTTGGAATTAGCGGCGGACAAGACTCTACATTAGCAGGACGTTTAGCACAGCTTGCAGTCGAAGAAGTTCGTAATGAAGGTGGTAACGCAACGTTTATCTCCGTACGCCTTCCGTACAAAGTACAAAAGGATGAAGATGATGCACAATTAGCATTACAATTTATTCAAGCTGATCAATCTGTTGCTTTTGATATCGCTTCAACTGTTGATGCCTTTTCAAATCAATATGAAAACTTATTAGGAGATTCATTAACAGATTTCAATAAAGGTAATGTAAAAGCACGTATTCGCATGGTTACACAATATGCTATCGGCGGTCAACAAGGATTACTTGTTATCGGAACTGATCATGCTGCTGAAGCTGTAACAGGTTTCTTCACAAAATTCGGAGATGGAGGCGCAGACCTATTACCATTAACAGGGTTGACGAAACGACAAGGCCGTGCATTGCTACAAGAGCTTGGTGCCGACGAACGCCTATACTTAAAAATGCCAACAGCTGATTTATTAGATGAGAAACCAGGCCAAGCTGATGAAACAGAGTTAGGCATTACTTACGATCAATTAGATGACTATTTAGAAGGTAAAGCAGTTCCAGCTGACGTTGCTGAAAAGATTGAAAAGCGTTATACAGTGAGCGAACATAAAAGACAAGTACCAGTGTCAATGTTTGATGACTGGTGGAAATAAATTATATAGAAAAAGAAGCTAATCTCATTTAGCTTCTTTTTCTATATGTTAACGAAATACCCCTATTCTTTTCTCTAATAAATCCTGTAAGCAATCTTCATGTTGCTTATTAAATAATGGCGGCATTTCGTCTAACGGGAAAAACTTCAAATCCAACGTTTCATCACCGTCTACTTTTTTGCTCCCTCCAACGATTGAAAACTTAAAGAATATCCCAATTGTCTGGGCTTGATCACCATTCGGATATGTTTGAAAATATTTCGTGTATACTCCAATAAGCTCGTTTATTTCTACATCATATCCTGTTTCTTCTTTAATTTCTCGAATCGCAGTTTCTGCGGCAGATTCCCCAATTTCCATTGCACCGCCAGGAAATCCCCATGCATCAAAGTCCCCTCTTTTTTGCAGAAGTACTTCACCAAATTCATTAAATACGCAACCACCAGCAAAATTCAAAATAACATAATCATGCCCTACTTTTTCACGTAATTCCTTTATATAATTCGTCATCTGTTTCTCCTTTTCATACATCATCAATCATTCTTTTCTATCTTTTTCAAGCAATTCAATAATTCGATCTAGCTTCTGATTCATATTGATAATATGTTGTTTTTTTGAAGAGTTATTTTGCAATAAACTTCTAATGAATAAATCCGATTACTAGACAAAAATATATCCATGCAAATATATAATTTTCGAACAAATTCATTCAGTTATTACATACTCTATTTTTGATTACTTTATCACATAATTCTAAATAGTCAACGAAGTGATAATTAAACGCAAAAAGAGCACCTTTTAGAGATGCTCTTTTTCATTAATACGTAAATGTAATTGTCGCTAATGAATAACCTGTCATTGCACTATATGGCGCAACTTGATAAGATACACGCTTTGCACCTTTTGGCCAAGTTATTTCATCTAGTACTTTCTTTATATCTTGCATTGTTCCATCCATTGACTGTTTATATCGCACTTCTACTTTTTCTGGCTTGGAAGCAAATTGTTGCTGTAATTTTTTCTTAAATTCATTGTAATTTTCCGCTCCATATTGTGCAGACAAGTACTTTAAATTTGTTTCTTTTAACATCTGTTCATATACAGCATTTTTTGAACTACCGGCTTTTATTTTGTTCGTTAATTCGTTGAAGTAACTTGTAGTTGCCGCTGGGTATTTACTTCGATCCCATTCATGGTCTTTGCTTAATTGGTCATCGGACATATTAAAATATGAATATGTTACACGTCCAGCTTTATCCGGCACAGGATCATCAAACGTAGTATCAAGGTGGTACCACTTGTTATCAATGTTTACTAAATTCCATGCGTGAGCTTGTCCATTTCCTTTTCCAGTTACAATATGAGATTGAATACCTGCTTCTTTTAGTAATTGATATGTTAATAATGTATATCCTTGGCAAACTGCGGAACGATTCGCTAACGCTTCATATGCTGTATATGCTTGATAAGACGTATCATAGGATACATGTTTCACAACATAATCATGAATAGCTTTCACTTTTTCATGTTCATCCATGCCTTGTTTAATGATAGAATTCACAATTGCTTTCGACTGAGACTTTACATATTGTGTTTGCTCTTTTGATTCACGATACTCCACTTGTAATGTGAACGCATAATTCCCTGGCATCCCTTTTATAGAATATTTAGTAGACGCTACATTATATTTTACATATTCATCAGCATCTACAATTTTACTATACTCTTTATATAATTGATCCATAACAGCTCTAGCATTTCTATCTTTCGTTTTATATGCAATTGTAATATTTTCATCTCGATTATCAATGTGTTTTTTTAATTCTTTTCGAAAATTATCCAATAATTTAGCATCTGATTGTGTAGTCACTACAGTCGATGTAGTAGCTGCGTAAGATACAGACGACGCATGTAAGCCACCCATTACAATTGTTGAACAAAGTGCGACAGCCGTCACATACTTATTTGTCTTTCTCATCTCGTCACTCCTTACATTCTATAAATATACGAAAAAAAGCATCGTATAGTTTCAGAGTATACAATACTTTTCAGAAAAGGTCATATGAGATTATGCATATTTATTAATAAACATTATGAAAAAAGTTGTTCTTTTAGAAAAAGAACAACCCCTTCTTTAGCAAGTTTGTAACACACAACATGTATTTTCAAAACGTCGATTCTTCAAATCTTCATTTCCAATACAGAAATAAAGCATTCCTAATTCTCCCCAAACCATATTACAATTTTTATAATCAGAATCAATTTGGAATAAAAGCGTCATATGCTGCGGATCTATCCCCATATATTGTCCGGTCTCGTACAATACTTCTTCTTGTACGGAGAATGGTTCTCCAAACATTTGATGATTATCATAGTTGTCTGGGATTAGCTCTTCAAGTAATTGCAAGAAACGATCTGAATCCGCCTCATCTTCAATGAAAAGCTCCGGTAATTTATACATAAGTTCAAATGAAATTGTACATTGAGTAAATTGCGCCTGATCTTCATCTGCTCTTCGTAATTGCTCTGCGGGAATATCATAATAAAGTACACGCCCAGCTTCACTTGGATTCACAGCTTCTTCAAAATAATTTTCAATACTAAAGAAATATAACATCCCTGTCTTAGGAAGATTATGATCCATGCCAACGTTTTGTAAATCACTTAAATTAAATTGTGCGATAAAGCGTAATGGATTCCCTTTGTATGTTGGATATTCAAATGCATCCGGCAAATCAGGAACTCCGCCCATCTTCGAACTACCTATCGCAATTGTTTCCTGCTGATTTGGCACAACTTTTATACAAGGAAATATAGTATTTACAAGCTCCTGTTTCAAATGCGCTAGTTCATATTTATCAATTAATACTTCAATTTTCTGCTTCATAAATTCTCCTTACATTTACATACTTATTTGTATCATAGCACAAAGATTATACTCCATTCATTGTAAATTCAACAAGCTCTCAAAAAAACGGGCTCATCCCTCGTACGCGAACAAGTTTAAAAGAGCATAGTATACATTGTTCCTACAAACATGATATCTCATAATTTCTTACAGTATACTTTCCCTCGTTCATTTTCACTTTTAATATAAGGAGGAATTCCACATGGGTTACGGTGGTTACGGTTACGGCGGTAGTTGTGGCGGTTACGGCGGCGGTTACGGCGGTAGTTGCGGTGGATGTGGTTATGGAGGTTTCGCTTTATTAATCGTTTTATTTATCCTTCTAATCATCATCGGAGCTAGCTGTTGGGGCGGCTTTGTAGGCTGCTAGTAAACTTAAAAACTATTGTAAAAAAGCACGTACAATACGTGCTTTTTTGCCATTTCAGAATTTATCCCGCTATTTGCGGGCAGTAAGACTCCCACCTCAAAATTCGTCTGTAAAAAAAGAAGTTAGATGGGAGTCGGGCTGCCCATAAAAGCTCGATTGGTGAGGGCTAATAATCAGCGTGGAATACCCCCCACTGATTAAAGTTTCACTTTATTATCCGAAAGGGAGTATGTTTATGAAGATTGATGGTGTTTTCGAAGGAGGCGGTGTACGCGGAATTGCACATGTAGGAGCAATTTGTGCGTTAGCCGAAAAAGGTTATGAGTGGGAACGTTTAGCAGGGACATCAGCTGGTGCTATTATCGCAGCACTTCTAGCAGCAGGATACTCCTGTTCCGAATTAAAAACGATTATAACTGACATTGATTATAACAAATTTACTAAGAAGACTTTTCTTGATAGAATTCCCTTTATCGGTAAAGGATTAAGTGCATGGTCTACTCTAGGTATTTATTCAAATGCATTTCTCGAAGAATGGCTCGAAGACCTGCTTAAAAAAAAAGGAATTCATCTATTTACAGACTTACCTGATTTGAATAAACTCAAAATTATCGCTTCAGATATAAGCAATGGTAAAATGGTTGTCTTCCCTGATGATTTACCAAGCTACGGATTTTCGAATTATCGCTTCTCTATCGCTAAAGCAGTACGAATGAGTGGAACCATTCCGTTCCTCTTCGAACCAGTGAAATGGCGAACACCAAAATGGAAACAGCCTTGTTATATGGTTGACGGAGGTATTTTAAGTAATTATCCAATTTGGATTTTCGATTCACCTTCCTCGCCTCGCTGGCCTACCTTTGGATTTCATTTCGTGAAAGATGAAATTCAAGCTGAACCCGCCCACTATGAAGAGCCTATCTCCATGTTCAAAGGATTATTTAAAACGATGATGCAAGCTCATGATTTACGTCATTTAGATAAAGAAGCAAAGGCAAGAACTATTACAATTCCAACAGGAACCATTACAAGTACTAATTTTCAATTAACTAAAGAAGAGAAAGAATGGCTCTATAACTCTGGTTATAACGCCGCTAATAATTTTTTACAATCTTGGAATTTCAGGCAATATGTTGATAAATATAGAAACGGAAATCAGGATCGAAAAACAAATCGTTTTTTCCGTCAGCTCGACTCATAATATTATTTTTTTCATTAAAGAGAGATCGATACTCTAAATATAAATAAGCCTAATAATTTAGTATGTTATTAGGCTTATTTACTTTCTGCATACTTCCACACATCGTTTAAGGATAAGTTAACCCTTTTGCTTCTTCCGCGGTAATTACTACGTAACGATTTCCTGTTCTTAATCCTAACAATTCAGCTTTTTCAATCGCGTCCTGTTTCGTCTCTGCATAAGCTGCTAAATATTTATCTCCGTCAATAATTTGACAAATCACATATTGTTTCATCCTTTTCTCCTTTTACCTTTTTATCCCGCTATTTGCGGGCTAATAACCAGTGTGGATGATCAAAAATCATACTGATTAAAGTTTCACTTTATTAATTGCGCTACCTTTTTTATCCCAATTTCAATTTCTTCTAAAGTTGCATAAGAATACGAAAGTCGTAAAAATTGGTTCGCACTTCTATCATACAAAGTACCTGGGTTTAATAACACCTTTTCTTGCAAAGCTTTTTCAAATACACTACGATTCGAAAAAGGTAGATTCATATGTAACCAAATATAAAAGCTCCCTGCTGGCTCATGCCAAGTTGCAATTTCACTGCAATACTTTTCTAACATACTTATCATAAAATTTCTACGTTTTTTTAATTCACTTCTGATTAACTGTAAATGTTCATCATACAAACCATCTGTAAACCACTCTGCTGCAATTTGCTGGGATATAGAACTTGAACCATAATCTGTTTGCATTTTTATATCTGCTAATCTTTGAATAACTGGTTCAGCCCCAACAATCCAGCCAATTCTTAAACCAGGACTTATAACTTTGGACATGCTCCCGATATGTAATACTATCCCGTTTTTATCATATGCCTTTAAAGGCTTTGGAACTGGTGCATCGAACCATAAATCTTGATAGACTGCATCCTCAATAATAGGTAATCCAATTTCATTACATATACCCATCACTTCTTTCCTCTTCTTAGCATTCATACTAAAGTTCGTCGGATTATGAAAAGACGGAATTGTATATAAAATCGATGCATTAAATTGCTTCTTATATTGTGTAATATATGAAGTGTTTATACCATTCTCATCCATTGGCATTCCTATCAAGCGCATTCCTGTTGATTGAAAAACATTAATAGAATATAAATATGATGGTTTTTCTAATAGAATTGATGCTCCTTTTGGAAGTAACCCCATGGAAATAAGCTGCAGTGCTTGAATTGCCCCTGAAACAATTAAAATAGAGTCAGGGGATACATAAACATCATGCCCTTTTAAATATTCCGCAATTTTTTCTCTTAGATGGCGATTTCCTTTCGGTTCTTCATACCCAAGTGGAACATTTGTCTTCATACACTTATTAATAATTCTCTTCATTTTTTCCTCAGGTAAAAGACTTGGTGAAAGCTCACCAGTTCCTAATCGAATTACATTGGGATAAAATTCAGCTTGGTTAATCTCTTGTATAGCAGGAAGATTCGGGTAATGAAGTCCTGTTTCTACATAAGATTGCCAATTAGGTGGCGGGGCATATGTTGAAGTATTCTCGCTATTATTTATAACAATTGTTCCCTTCCGACCGTTCCCCTCAATATAACCTTTTGCTACTAATTCATCGAACGCCATTACAATTGTACTTCGATTCACTTCAAATGTTTGTGCCAAAGCTCTTTGTGAAGGTAATTTCGTTCCAACTGTCCATTCCCCATTAACAATTCTTCCCTTTATGTATGTTTCTATTTGTTTATATAGTGGAATAGACGAAGACATATTAGGTTTCCATTCTAATCTTTCCATCCTATCACCCCACATTCATTTTGGTTGGTCGACTATCCAACCATATGGATGGATACAATTTCTCATTTCCTCTATACAATATACACTATCATAATTAATTACACTAAGTAGGAGGTAATATAATGAGTGAAGCAATTATTCACGGTATCATCCTTGCATTTGGCCTTATCATCCCATTAGGTGTCCAAAATGTTTTCGTCTTTAACCAAGGCGCCAGTCAACCAAATATTTGGCGTGCTGCTCCTGTAGTCTTAACTGCATCTATATGTGATACATTATTAATTTTAATTGCTGTACAGGGTGTATCCCTTGTACTCCTTACTTTTTCTTGGCTAACAACTACCTTGTATATGATTGGATTTTTCTTTCTTATGTATATGGGCTGGGTTATTTGGAAAAGTAATCCTTCAAATGATGTACAACAAGAAAAAAGCATGCCTTTAAAAAAGCAAGTTATTTTCGCCGCATCAGTTTCATTACTAAATCCACACGCAATTTTAGATACAATTGGTGTAATTGGAACAAACTCTATCCAGTACATAGGAAATGAGAAATGGGCTTTCACTTTCGCAACAATTATCGTTTCTTGGATTTGGTTTATAAGCTTAGCTATGGCTGGAAAATTTCTAAAAAGACTAGACTCAACAGGGAAAACGATCATAGTATTAAATAAATTTTCAGGGCTAATCATCTGGGGCGTCGCACTTTATATGTTAAAACAAGTGCTTTTTCCTAACTGAATAAAGTGAAACTTTATTCAGTGGTTTTTTTCTCAGTCCTACTGATTATTAGCTCACACCAATCTGGCTTTATGGACAGCCCGAAAATATCCTGATAAAGAGAATTGCATGCTAATTACAAATCATGCAATTCTCTTTCCAATTATGAAGTTGGTTCCGGTTTTTGTTTTTGCACCATGTTATCTTTTGCTGGTTTAATCCAAATAATTGCTATGACAGCACCAATAGCAGCGAAGATACTTGTTAAATAAAACACTTCATGGTCCGCCCCTTTCATAAAAAAAGAATAAAGGGGTGGTCCAGCTGCTACACCGATAAATCGCATTGAGCTATAAAATGAAGTAACTGTGCCCCTCTGCTCTTTTTCAATTCCTTGAGTAATAAGAGCATCTAAACATGGTAACGCAATACCAATTCCTACCCCCATAATAACAAGACAAAGAAGTAGCAAATAGATTCCTTTTATGAATAAAGGTAATACGACAGAGGCAGCAGCCAATAAAAACCCAATATAAATACACTTTTTCATAATATCCTGTTTATCTCCAATTTTTTTACCAGCTATATATGAGCTAAGTGATAGTACAAGTAAAGGAATAGCAAGTACACACCCTTTCCATATACCATGAATGTCGTACTTCGATTCCAGTATAGTCGACAGATAAAAAAGGATTCCGAATAAAATAAGCATAATAATTGCACCTAGCATAAAAATGGCAATTAACCATCTTCCCTTTTCTCGAAACGTAGAGATAATAGATTTAACAAATTCTTTCAGTGGAGGCGCTTGCTCTTCTTGTTTCTTCGCCTTTACTAACACCAATAATAAAACAATCGATATTACACATAAAACTGGAATCGCCCAAAATGGTAAGAACCATACAATAGCAGCAAGAGCAGATCCTAAAATGGGACTCAATACTTTTCCAAATGTATTTGACGTCTCAATAATTCCTAATCCTGCACTAACCTGTTTTTCATCTTTGTACAAATCACCAACGCATGGTATAACAACTGGCATAGCTCCAGCAGCTCCTACCCCTTGAATTGCTCTTCCGATAAGAATCCAAACATAGGGATTATCAACTTTCCATGATACCCATCCCGTAATCGCTCCTCCAATAGCTGCAATTACTAAACTTGGAACCATTACCATCTTTCGTCCCCATCTATCTGATAAATAACCAGCAATTGGTATAAGTAAAATCGCAATGATAGAATAAATTGTAATAATCATGGATACTTGGAAAGATGAAATATGTAATTTCTTTTCAATAGTTGGCAGGATTGGAATAAGCATTGAATTACCTAATGTCATAACGAGTGGAACTGATGCAAGCGCAATTAAACAACAGTTTTCTTTTTTTAACATGTTGATTTCGGAACCTTTCATCATATATTTCTTACCATATAATAGCCCTGGTGGAACTTAATTTTACATTCCACCAGGGCTATTACATCTTTACTACTTTCCATTCACAACAAAAGAAATTGGTTAAAAATATAGCTTTACTCCTATTCTTTGAATCCAGTTCACAATATATCCATACCAATTAATTGAAAATAAAAAAAGAAAGGAAGAATCCTTCCTTTCTCCTATAACCTTCTACATTTAGCGAGTATATCCGCCACCAAGCTGTTGTTCTGCCATCGCTACAAGGCGTTTTGTAATTTCACCGCCTACAGAACCGTTTGCACGTGAAGAAGTATCAGCTCCAAGTTGTACACCAAACTCTTGTGCAATTTCATATTTCATTTGATCTAGAGCTGCTTGTGCTCCATTTGATGCTAATTGATTAGAGTTACGATTTCTAGCCATTACCGATCACCTCCTTATATATATTAAATTGTATCAAATCCGATATTAAATACCTGGTAATTTTTGGTTATTTTTTTAAAAAAGAGTCTCCACAACGAGACTCTTACATCATTTCACATTATGAAGTTACTACTTCTAATTTTCTATTTGTTAATACCTTCATTACTAAACTTTTCATCTTTTTACAACATTAGATCCGTATTTTTTAATAGCCGTAAGTTTAATTTACATAATATAATTATTCAAACCTAAATTGATAATGTTTTATATAAACAATCCATATCTCGCCACACATATGCTATTTCTTCTACATTCAGTCTTGCTAAAAATTTTGTATCAGTTTTTTCAGGATTATATTTTTCATAAAATTTTTTAGAAGGATTATTAGAGACAACCCAAACTAAAAGAGATTGCATATTATTTTTTTTACAATCTGATAGTAAAGCTTGAAATAAACGCTGTCCTATCTTCATCCCTTGATACTCTTGTAAAATGTATATTGCATATAATTCCCCATCACAATTATATGTACCTGTTCTTTCAGCTCCACCATCGATAAATCCGATAATTTCCCCATTTAACGTCTCTGCCACGAACCTATATTGATGCCCGTCTTCTTTTTGGAAGATGCTTTCCCATAGCTTTTCTCGTTGTTCATACGTTATATTGTCTAATATTTTATTAGAGAATATCCCTTTATACGTTGTTTTCCAGCTATCTACATGAACCTTTGCTATTGCCGAAATATCCTCTTTCGTTGCCCTTCTAATATGTATCTCCATCATTTACATCCCCCTTTGTAAATAATTATAGCAAAATGTTTTTTTCATTAAAAAAAAGAGTGAATTTTCATCACCCTTTTCAATCTTTTTTATCTACTTTCAACTTCAACAGATACAACATGATTGATTTCTTTTAGAGAACTATATAACTCAGTTGTATATAAATCTTCTGGAGCTAAAATTACCATTTCTAATTGCTGAGATGCTCCATTATCAATATCTTTAATTTTCACTCGCTTCACTTGCATATTTAAATTTTTAATTTGCTTAAAAATCCCATCTAACTCTCGATGCTTATTTACGGTAATTTTTATAGACAAGTCCTTTTGTCTCAATGAATACGGGCCTGCAATTTTCACAAGTTGAGGAAGTACATTAATTGCTAATATAATTAAAATCATGGCAACAGTAGCCTGTACATAAAATCCTGCTCCAATCGCAATACCTAGTGCTGAAGCAGCCCATACCATAGAAGCTGTCGTTAATCCTGAAATAACGTCATTACTTCTTCGTAAAATTACCCCTGCTCCAAGAAAACCGATACCACTTACAATTTGGGCAGCTAATCGCATTGGATCCATATTCGTATGTCCTGGAACAGAATATACATTCACTGATTCAATTGAAACCATCGTAATTAAACAACTCGCTACAGAAATAACCATACTTGTTTTCACTCCAAGTGGTTTATTCTTTAGCTGTCTATCTATTCCGATGAATAATCCTAAAAAGAGTGCTAAACCTAATTTGAATAAAAATTCATATGACATATTTCATTCTCCTTACTTTACAATGTTCCCTTCGAATAATACACTATAACTCTTTTATGATATCAATTCCAGTCTTTTCTATTCATTGAACGACAAAAGCCGAAAAAACATTTTTTACTGCAATGTTTTTCCGGCTTTTTCTATAGTTTTTTTATCGTGATTAAGATACTTTATTATTTTTGTTCTTTAGTCTTAATCTGTGCATCTTTGTAAAATGCTAATTTACTGTCATTATACTCTTTTGTATGTTTGTTAAATTGTTCTTTCGCCTTTTGAGCTTCCACATTTAACTCATTAACAGTTTTAACTTTTTCACCAATTTCTTTTAACTTCGTTTCTTTTACTTTTAATTTTTCATACAGCTCTTTTTCATTCGCTAATGCCTTCGTATAATTCTCATTCATCTTTTGGAAAGATTCATAACGGTTTTTATACGACTCTTCCACTGCTTTTGCTTGTTTTTGCAATTTCTTATCTTCAAGCTTCTCTATATTGCTTGGAACCGATTTCGTTTCCTTCTGAGCTTTTTCTAGCAGTTCTTTCTCGTTTTTCATTACTTTTTCACGCTCATCTACATTTGCAGTAGCTTGCTCGATCTTCTGCGTAACTGCTTCATTATGCTCTTTACCTTCTTGTAAAATTTGAGAATATAGTTCTTGCCCTTGCTTCTCTAATTTCTCTAATTTTTTCGTATCATCAACTAAAGATTTTTCTTGTGTCGCTGCTGCTTCAAAAGCCGTATATAAATTTTCTTCTGGCTTTTCACCGAAACATCCTGATAATAATCCTACTGATAATGCTCCAACTACTGCTACTTTTCCATACTTCAACTTCAATTCCTCCAATTATATACGGTTATCGTGCCAGAAGTTCACTGGGAAGTGATTCTCTTCATGATATGCTTCAAATTCATAACCCTTTTCTTTTAGGCCCTTTAAAATTGCCGGCACAGCAGCAACTGATTGCGGGTGAATATCATGCATTAAAATGACTTCTTGCGGTTTTGTTGCACCAGCTAATACATTTTGAGCGATTTGCGCTGCCGCTGCATCAACTGGTGCTTTATTGTATTTCCAGTCTAAAGAGTCAATTGTCCAGTCCCATACTTTCAAACCGTCCTCTACTACTTTATTTCGGAGACCTTCATTTAAACCGGGCGTCGATCCGTATGGAGGACGTGTTAATTTAGGGGATTTCCCAATAATATTTGCGATTAAGCCTTGATCTTCTTTCATTTCATTAACATACTCGCCATTTTTATATAACTTCGCAAAATTGTGTGTCATACTATGCATTCCAACATAATGTCCTTCTGCATTTTCACGTTTTACTAAATCAGGAAACTGTTTCACATTCGCGCCAATTAAAAAGAATGTCGCCTTCGCATCATGCTGTTTTAACATATTCAATAATTCAGCCGTATATTTTCCTGGCCCATCATCAAATGTAAGGTAAGCAACTTTTCTTTCCTTTCCATTAAAACGACTTGGTGCCGTTTTATTCATTTCAACTTTCGTTTGTTCACTTGCAAGCTGTATTACATTTTCTTGTTTCGCAACAGCTTTTGCTGGTGAAGTAATAGATTGAAACATGAAATACCCAATAGCTACTGCTGCAATCGCTATTAAAACGACTACTACTCGTTTAATGTTAAAAGCATTTTCCATTCTATCGAATTCCTCTCCCTATTAATCTTATATGTAAATCACCCAATATAATTATACATCTATTTATTTTATTACACTATATAAACAATTAATATATGAATTATAGTGGGAGCTTTATCAAAATTGTTGTTCCTACCCCTTCTTTACTTATTATACTAAGAGTACCTCCATGAAGCTCTACCATTTTTTTTACGATAGCTAGACCAATGCCTGCACCTGCAACATGATTATTAATTTGATAAAATGACTGCTCTATAAAAGGTAGATGCTCTTCAGCAATTCCAATACCTTGATCTGTCACTTTAATCACTGCTTGTCCTTCACTTTTAGTCACTTCAATGTGGACTGTACTGTTTTCATATGAATATTTAATAGCATTTTGAACAATATTCAAGAAAATTTGCTTTAGCCTATTTCGATCCCCCATCAATTCAATGCGTTCTAGAGTATGGATGAATTGAATTTTCTTCTTTTCAGCGTTAGGAGTTAATTGCCAAATCGTCTCCTCTAGTATATCGTACAATTGCACTTTTTGTTTATATAAATTAAAATGATTTGATTGTAATCTTGAAAAATCTAGCAATTCTTCTACTAAATGAATCAATCGATCTGTTTCACCAGAAATAATACCCATACCTTGCTTTATTTCTTCTTCCGTTAAATGATCTACAGTTTTTAACGTCTCACTCCAACCTTTAATTCCTGTTAAAGGCGTCCGTATTTCATGAGAAATAGAAGCAATAAATTCATTTTTCATCTGTTCTGCTTTTTCTATTTTATCAGACATATAGTTTAAACTATGTGCTAACTCACCTAATTCACCGGGATAGTCTTCTTTAATTCTATCTTTCAGTGTTCCTTCTGCAATTTGTGAAGAAGCTTGAATAATAGATTCAATTGGCTCAACAAATGAATTTGCCAGGCGTCTGCTAATTAAGAAGACAATTCCTGAAATAACAATACCTACAGAAATAGTAAACATCATGATTTCAATAATCTTTGCATTTACATGTGTTAAAACAGTCGTATATTTTAAAACACCGATAGTTTGCCCTTGATGTACGAGTGGACTTAATACTTCTAATTGTTTTTCATTATCTTTCGTAGTAGTAACTTGGTGATACATTTCCCCCTCTAGTAAAGAATAAGGAATATTTACTTTACCTTCTACCTTTTGTCCGCTTGACGACTGTATAATCGTACCGTGCCGATCGATCAATTGTAATTCTGTTCCTTCCAATTGAAAACTTCCAATGATGTCACCACTATATTCGTTCAAACGAATAAAATATAATGAATTATACTCAGAGAAAAAACGTGTACTCGTCTTCGCATGAGATTCTATATACTGCACAATACCATTATAATAATATTGATAAATAGAGACTGAAAATGCTATTTCAAACAATACAAGCATAAGTGTTATGACCGTCATAAAATATAAAGTCACTTTCCGTCTCATTTTATAGTTTCCTTCCACACATATCCTTTACCCCACACTGTCAGGATAAACTGCGGTTCAGATGGATTGCATTCTATCTTTTGACGTAACCGCCTCATATTTACATCTACGACTTTCGTCTCACCTACGTAATTAACTCCCCAAATCATATTTAATATTTCATCCCGTGAAACCGGCTTAGAAGCATGGTCCATTAAATATTGTAGTATCATATATTCTGTAGGGGTTAAATCCACTAATTGCCCATCTTTATATAAACTTTCTTCTGTAAGATTTAATGAAAACGGACCAGATGTAAGTATATTTGTTTTTTCTGCATGCACTTCTATTCTTCTTAATAAGGATTGTATACGTGCCGTTAACTCTACTGGACTAAACGGCTTTGCAATATAATCATCCGCCCCAATTCCTAACCCTTGTACCTTATCCTCATCTTGTACACGTGCGGTTAACATAATAATACCCATTTTTTTATTATTTTCCCGAATAGCTTCACATACTTGAAAACCGTCAATCCCTGGTAACATTACGTCAAGTAGTGCAACTTGAACAGTATGTTGATGTAAAATCTCTAATGCTTCTTCTCCTGTATTAGCCTCTAATACATGAAATCCAGCACGTTTCATATTTAATACAATAAAGCTACGAATTGGTATTTCGTCTTCCAATACTAAAATTGTTGGCATAATTCCCACCTCCTACTCTTGTTGATAATCCGCTAGCGGTTTTATATATGCTTTCACTTTTTCAAACTTTGATTGCTTCGGTACTGCATATACGTGAGAAGCTGTTTTAACTGCTGCCTCGTATCCTTTTATTTTGAACCAGTCTCTCCGCTTAAAAATATGGACTTCAAGCCAAACTTCATTTGTACTTGCATCCAAAAACTTTTGAACATTTGATTCCTTTTGCTGATCTGGGATAGTAATTTTCCCCATTAACTCTTCAGGAATTTTCACAAAATATCCTTTTTCTATATTGATATATCGTTCTTCTATAGGTTTAGTTCCATCTTCACTCCACTGTATGTAACGTTCAAAGAGCAGACTATCACCATGTGATTTATCTTCCCAACCTTTTGGACGTACAGTACGAACAAATTCAATAATGCCGTCTTCATTTACGTCTTTACTTTCCACAACATAATCATTGAATAAATCTTCTTTCCCGTCTATAGGTAATTCCTCATAATGATCCTTATCAAATTTCGCTACATATGTTACACCTGAATGAGCCCCAACTCCCGCATCAATTACAACCGCCTTGGACATTTTGGAAATACATCCAATCTGTATTCTTTGAATACTATTTATAAATGGGTCAAATGAAACTTCAGATATAGTCTTAAACTGCTCAATGAACTCAACTGTCAACTTCTCATCTTTTTCATAAGTAACAAGGCTTATATCATTAAGGCCATTTCTGTTTAGATCTTCTATAAATAGCTTCGTATAATGCCGATTATAAATCTCCTTCATATCATCATTTTCTTCCGAGAAAACATACATAACATGATCTAAAGATTCGCGACTTACAGAGATTCCAATTAATAACTCTCTCTTCCCATTCCCTGTAAAATCACCCACTTCAACGATATCTACTTCTCCTCCATCAAATTTATGCGTGGACTTTATTTTCCACCCATTTCCGATTTCCTCATATACAGCTAAATATACGCTATGATCTTCATTCGGCAATTTATAAAATACGATGGCTTCTTTTTTATTATCTTGTTTAAAATCCATTGACCAAATCATTTGTTTATCTTTATTAGACATCGGAGTAAGCAATCGATAATTAACAGGCAAATCTTTATCTATTTGCTCTTTCAATTCATTTATCCACTTCTCATTTGCAGGAGCCACCATTAAATTTGTCGGAGCTTCAGACATTTTACATCCAGTCAATATAAAGATGATTCCCATAATGCCTATCCATTTCTGCATATGATATCTTTCCTTACTACAGATTTTAAGTATTTCTCTATACTTTTGCTTCTCCAATATTCTCATACATATGAGTATAATTTTTCTAAAATAAAAAATCGTTACAGAAAAGTTACAAATCCATTTCCAAAAAAAAGATTGGCGGAGGCCAATCTTTTTTTACTATTCATTTCGAACTGATTTTGGTGTTACACCTAAATGTTCATTTAATTTATTTGAAATATCTTTTACATTTTTTTCGTTTGGAATGTAATAATAAATACCACCAATACGTTTATCTGTTCCTTCTATTTGCATCTTTTCCATTTGCAGATCCGATCCTGCCATATTTTTCGTAATAGCAAGCATATCATCAAATGTTAAATTTGTTTTCATATTTTTATCAACTGCATCAAGTAAAGAGCCCATTTTGCTAATTGATTGAACAGACATTGCTTTTTTCGCAATTGCTTCAATTACAAGTTGTTGCCTTTGACCACGCATAGCATCACTGTCAATTTTACGCGTTCTTGCAAGTGCAAGTGCTTGCTCTCCATTTAAATGTTGGAAACCTTTTTCTAAATGAATCATACCTGCTTGGTCTTTACTATCTTGTTCTGTGAAAGTAACCGGTACATCAATATCAATACCACCAAGTGAATCTACAATTTGTACAAATGACTCGAAGTTAAACTTCACATAATAATCAACTGGAACATTTAAAAATCGTTCCACTGTATCTCGTGTACTTTCAACACCACCAAATACATGTGCGTGTGTAATTTTATCTAATTTCTTTCTAGATGGAATGTAAACGCGTGAATCACGCGGAATACTTACTAATTTAACTGACTTATCATTTTTATTAATTGTCGCTAATAAAAGTGCATCTGTCCGAACCGCTTCGCCATATTGGCTTTTTCTCATTTCACTTCCGTCTACACCCATAATTAAAATTGAAATATTATCCTTTAAAGGTTCAACTTCTTTATCCCGTTTTGATGACTTATCAATTTTTGCATATGCATCACTTACAACAGCTTTTGCTTTGTTATATATAAACGATCCATATCCTACTCCTCCAAAAATAAGTAGGAAAAATGGAATTAAAATGAACCATTTTATAGACTTTCTTTTAGAACGTTTTTTACTGCTTCTCGTGTTTTGTTCTAATTCAGAGCTCATGTTCATTCTCCTCTCTTTCTCTTTTCCTAGTATAATGTATGTCTAGTAATCTTCATATTGAATTTCCTTTCAATCACCTTACATTTTTGTAAGGTTACATCATGAATCCAATATGTATTCCATTTCACATTATACTCTCGTGCTTATTTTTGGCAAGTCACCATTTACCAACTTCAAAAATTTAACACTTCTAAACATTCTGATTTACAGATTTACCATCCTGTTATTTGTGAATATAAGACTTCAACCTCAAAATCCAGTAAGTATGCAGAGGCAACTTTCCTTTAAAACCCCGATTGGTTCACCTAATAATGAGTAGGGAATGCCCCCACTCATTATAGCTTCACTTTATTGACTCTCATTTGGTGTATACATTATTTGCTTCCCGTTATTATAAATTAAAGCTGAATTTGCTTTAATTTTCGTTTTTTCTATTTCCACATCGTCATTCGAGAAATTCACAATGATTTTAATATCTTTTCCATATGAAGCAGATTGTACTAGCTTATCTTCTGACAGATATGCAAAGTTCGTCATTTCTTCTTTTACTGCCTTTTCATGAACTTCATTCCAAACTTTCAGATGCTGTGTAATTTCTTTTTTATGCTTATTCCACTCTACTTCATCTAAATGGTACAACGGAGGAACATTATACAATAACTCATATAACATACGATTTCCAACTTCATCTTTCACCTTCAAACTTCCCCATTCCCAGTGGTGCGTTGTAATAACGGAATTGTTGTATACTAATTTATATAATGGTACCGAATATACTGGATTTAAATATACTTGTTTATATTCTTCTTTCAACGGTACTTGTTTTGCATATTTTTCAGGAACATTTTGATTTGGTGACCAATATCCACCTACATAATACGGGCTTGTTTTGTTTTTCCTCATATCTTCATCGTCCCATTTAATAACTGGCGTTTCAATTCCATGAGCAAATGCAATCGTACTACTTGCAAAATCATTTCCGCCCTCAGAGCCAACTACCATACCTTTTTCTTGCGCAATATAATCCATTCGTTTTAATCTTGCTTTTAAATCTTGTTCTTGTGTCGTTATATGTTCCGTTGAATAGTCATCATAAATTTCACCCGTTGCATCACAATCAATAAACCATGAATTATACTTAGGTCCATTTTGTAATATATCGTTCATTCGTTCTTTTACACTAGGAAGTGATAATGTCGGATTTAATTTTCGGCCTCTCCCTAAAAACCCTTGCACCTTCTCTCCATTTTTCTTCGTTACAGTTGCTTCTTCATATAACGATGGATCATTAAAGGAAGCTGTGTTCCAATTTTTATCACCTTTTTCGTGAATGGAATGGTAAGAATCATACGGACCAACTAAATATCCCATTTTCTTAGCTTCTGTAACGAAATTAGGTTGCATAAATCCTTGTTCCCAGTTCGGCAAACCAATCCACGCTTTGTCTATCCCTGCTTCTTTCATTTCCTTTAAGATATCTGTTCCATCTGCAGAACCCCATTTACTCACCTCTTCAACTGCATCACCGAGTTCTGACTTTAATAAATGCTTATTTAAGCTATACAACTCCGTCTTCGCTAAGTGATCTACGCCTTTCTTTAATAGTGCACTAGCTTCCTGATCAACTTTCGGGAAAATATCCTCTTTATAAAATTCCTTCATTGATAATACTTCGTTTACATAACGCAAAATAACATTTTTTTGATACTTATCGATGAAATCTTGTTTACTTAATTGCTCAAATACATTCAGTTCTCCAGATTCTGAACTATTCTTTTGAATGAGTTCTTTTATATGGCTAAACAGTGGGCTATTTATTTGCTCCCTTAGCTTTGGCCAATTTACGTTACTTTCTGATAAACCATTTTGATTCCAAAAATAAAAATGACCTGCACCGTAAAGTTTTTCTATCTCTTTATTTTTTCTAGCCTTTTCTTGTAATGTTTTAAATTCACCTTTTTCAACGATATTATTCTTATATAGTTTGGCGATACTTACTGCATCATTATTTGTCACATATAACTGAAATCCATATGTTTTATTTTTATTTATACTCGGGAATTCATGTGTAAAATCAAATCCTATTTTCGGATCTGAATGAAATTTCAATTCATTATTAAACATATTGTTCGCAATATATACAATCGAATATTTCGAACCATTTAATGCGAAAAACTTCATGGAAAATGATTCAGCAAATGAATATGCATCATCCTTCAAAAACTTCTTCCAATTCTCATCATTACTTGGAATTTGCTTACCTTCCCATAACGGAAGTGTATAATTTTCAGCTTGTACTTTCGGCCATGTAAAACTTTCTGCACCAGTCGATTCCACTTCAATATTTAAGTGGTCTTTTTTCTTTTCTAAGTTTACTTTTACTTTTTGATCTGGATATTCCCATGATGTGCGATCCTTGTCTTTTTTTAAATTCGACACCTTCATTTTCGGTAACGGTTGTGATGCCTCTTCCTTTACACCATCATGTTCTACAGTTAACGTGAAAGTCTCTGGATTTACATCATAAGTAAAATCTTTATACGTCGCTTTCTTTATTTTAGACTCTTGTAAAGCATCATTACCATTTACATCACACCCGACTAAAGTCGAAAATGACATTGTTGTAAGAAGACATATTGCTATCATTTTTTTCATCTTCTGCACCTCCACCACTGAATATACAGGGGTTTTGTTACAGGAATGTGGCAAAAAATAATAGAGCTAGCATAATGCTAGCTCCATTCGGAATATGAAAAATAAATTCATGAACGAATCTATTCTGCTTTAAAGAAGATATGTAATACAATAAGACTTTAATCCATGCCTTTTCGCACTAACTAATTATTAGTCCAAACGAATCAAAGTTTTAACAAGCATTCTTTACCTGAAAAAATAAGTGTATATAATATATCCTAAAACTAGCACTAAAATTAATATTCCTGTACCTTTCCAATTCATACCCCCTACCATATCAACGTGGTTACCTGTTTCCGCTCTATTGAGCCCATCATTCAAAGAACCGGTAGGATTATTTTTCAATTCACTTTGTCTCATACGTTCTCTTTTTTCTTCTGCTGACTCTTTTGAACTCATATAATCACCTCCAAAATTAATACGCCCTTACTCAACTATACAAAATTAAAATTCATTTTATATTCTCTTTCTAAAATATTATTTCTTTGAAAAAATTCCGATTAAAAATGTATTCCCCATAACGTAAAGAAAGCTAGCGATGCTAGCTTTCTTTATAATCCAATATGTTCTTCCTTAGTTACAGTAACCCCTTTATGATCGATTTCAAGCTCACATACTTTCATTGCTGTAAATACTCTCGCTAATTGCTCAGCAATTTCTTGCCGCTTCTCATATGGAGTTAATATAAAAATGGATGGTCCCGCGCCACTAAGTGCTGTACCATATGCCCCAAACTCTTTTGCACATTTACGAATAGATGGTAATAACGGTATAAGTTCTAAACGGTACGGCTCGTGAAAATGATCTCTCTCCATCATCTCACCTACAACTTCCCACTTCTTTTGACATAATGCAGCTACTAACACATTGCTAATTGCACTAGCTTTAACAGCCTCATGAAAAGGAAACATCTTTGGTAGTACAGATCGACTTTCATCCGTATTTAGCTCTTCATTTGGAATAAGAGAAATTACGCCTAACTCCTTACTTTCAATCCTCACGACCGAAACATTCTTTCCGTCCAGTGCTCCAATTACAGTTCCACCTAAAATAGAAGCAGCAACATTATCTGGATGTCCTTCAAAATTTGTAGCAATTTGAACTTTTTGATCAGTTGTTAAATGTAAATTTCCAAGTTGATTCGCAAGCTCTATTCCTGCTACAATCGCTGATGCGCTGCTTCCTAGCCCTCTTGTCAACGGAATATTACTAGTAACTTCTATTATATGGGGTGATAAAGAAGAACATACTTTACATGCCGTACTAACAATTAAATTTTTATCGTCTGTTGGAATTGAATCGTCAAAAGAATGTACTACTTGCCACTTATCAGCTTCTCCTTTTACACTCACTTCTAAATATAATGACAATGCTATTCCTACTGAATCAAATCCAGGTCCAACATTCGCTGTGCTAGCAGGAACACGAACTCTTAATGGTATCACGACATAATCACCCCTTTAATATGATCTTTAATTTGTTCTATATCATTTGAAACACTTGCAATGTCTAATTTATTAGAAGAAATTGCGATATCAGGATCTTTCAAACCGTTTCCAGTTAAAACTGCAACAACTGTCTCTCCCTTTTTGATTTTTCCAGATTGAACATGTTTAATTACGCCCGCTAATGAAGCATTGGATCCTGGCTCTGCAAAAACTCCTTCAGTTTTTGCTAACAATCTATACGCATTTAAAATCTCCTCATCTGATACCATATCTATTTCACCATTTGACTGCTCAGCAGCCTCTACTGCATACGACCAACTTGCTGGGTTACCGATGCGAATCGCTGTTGCAATCGTTTCAGGTTCCTCAATTACATGTCCTTTTACAATTGCCGCTGCTCCTTCCGCTTCAAAACCGTGAATTCTTGGCTTCTTATAGCCTTTTTCCTTCTCATATTCACAGAATCCTTTCCAATATGCTGTAATATTCCCAGCATTCCCAACAGGAATAGCTAAAACATCTGGTGCGCTTTGCAACTGGTCACAAATTTCAAATGCCGCTGTTTTTTGTCCTTCAATTCGATAAGGATTCACTGAGTTTACTAATGTAATCGGCTCTTCTGCTGCAATATTTCTTACAGCCCGAAGTGCATCATCAAAGTTTCCTTCTATTGAAATGATCTCCGCTCCATAAGCGACTGCTTGCGCTAATTTTCCATGCGCAATTTTCCCTTCTGGTATTACAATAATACATTTCATTCCGAGGCGTGCCGCATAAGCTGCAGCCGATGCCGATGTATTACCTGTTGATGCACAAATAATTGCCTCTGAACCTTCTTCTTTCGCCTTAGCAACGGCCATTACCATACCACGGTCTTTAAAAGAACCTGTTGGGTTTGCTCCTTCATATTTTCCATATAACTGAATCCCTAATTGCTTTGATATATTTAATAATGGAATAAGAGGTGTATTCCCTTCCATTAAACTGACATCAGGTGTGTTTTCACTCACTGGTAAATAAGAAGCATACTGTTTTAATAGACCTTTATACATATTGTTTTTCCTCCTCAATAATGTAGTAACTGTTTATTTCACTTGCAACATCTTCTATCGCTCCTAGAACTCGTTCGAATTGATATTTTGAAGTTTGATGTGTCACAACAACGACCTCTGCAAGTTCACGATTCAAAGGTAATTGAATGACCTCTTTTAAACTCACAGAATAATTAACGAAACATTCTGTTACTTTTCGCAACATTCCAGGCTCATCTCGTAATGAAATGCGTAAAAAATATTTCGAAACTACTTCTTCATCTCCTTGTAATTCATATGGCTCGGGTTCTTTTAACGCACTTTTGTTTTTCGGAACTTGATTCATATTTTTAACGATTGAAATAATATCACTTACTACAGCAGAACCAGTTGGTAACTTCCCAGCTCCTGGTCCGTAAAACATCACTTCCCCAACCGCTTGACCGTGAACATACACCGCATTGAATTCGTTATTTACATTCGATAATGGATGATGACTTGGCAATAAAGTCGGTTCTACGCTTAAATGAATGGATGATCCTTGTTTCTCCGCTTTACCAATTAATTTCATAGTAAATCCTAACTTTTCGGCCATTTCTAAATCTTCTTTTTCGACCTTTCGAATACCTCTAACTTGAACATCATCTAAAGAAACATTCATCGAAAAACCTAAGTTAGCAAGAATCGCTACCTTTCTCGCAGCATCTAGTCCATCTACATCTGCTGTTGGATCTGATTCTGCGAAACCTAATTTTTGAGCCTCCTGTAAAGCCTCTTCATACGACCATCCATTTTGACTCATCTTTGTTAACATGTAATTAGTTGTTCCATTTACGATTCCCATTATTTTTTCAATTTGATCTGAGGCCAGTCCATCTGCTAATCCTCTTAATATTGGAATTCCACCTGCTACACTTGCTTCATAAAACAAATCGCAATTATTTTCATTTGCTAATTGTAGAAGCTCAGCCCCATATACAGCCATTAAATCTTTATTTGCAGTTACAACATGTTTTTTATTTTGCAAAGCCTTTATAATATGCTGTTTCGCTTCTTCAATTCCGCCCATTACCTCTACTACAATATCAATATTTGAATCATTTAGAACTTCATCCACATTACTCGTTACTACGATTCCCTCAATACAAACATCACGTTCTTTTTCTAAATCACGCACAACGACTGCCTTTACCTTTACTTCGCACCCTGTATCTAGTGCGATTTTTTGGTAATGTTCTTTCAAAATATGGACAACACCACTTCCGACAGTACCTAAACCCAATACCCCAACATTAATTACATTATTCATCTTCTAATCTCCTCCTAAAATTTTATTTTTCGCCTCTATCAATCACCTTGCTCTGCCATTTTTTCATACAGGTGGTGGTTATTTTCATACGTACTAATCGTTTCATGTTACAGCACCTCCCTTCAAAGTAATAAAAAAACACACTCATCCCTAGTAAAGGGACGAATGTGTTTTCGTGGTTCCACCCTTGTTCCAACCCAGACTTATTTTCTTCCAGATTGCTCAAGTTCAGATAACGGCTGATACCGTCAATAATTACTTGATTACTCGTTCACTATTGAAGTTCAAAGGTGGTAAGATCATTTCCCGTGTTAGGAAGCTCGCAGCCTTTGGCTCCCCTCTCTGTAAACCGTAAAAATCATCTCATGTCCTTATCGTTACTTTTTCGTTCATGTTTATTTGTTAACTCATTATACTCGCATAAAAAACAAAATCAATATATTTTTTATTATTTAAAATTTTCAATCTTAAAATCCATAAAAAAACACACTCATCCCTAGTAAAGGGACGAATGTGTTTTCGTGGTTCCACCCTTGTTTCAACCCAGACTTAATTTCTTCCAGATTGCTCAAGTTCAGATAACGGCTGATACCGTCAATAATTACTTGATTACTCGTTCACTATTGAAGTTCAAAGGTGGTAAGATCATTTCTCGTGTTAGGAAGCTCACAGCCTTTGGCTCCCCTCTCTGCAAACCGTAAAAATCATCTCATGTCCTTATCGTTACTTTTTCGTTCATGTCTATTTGTTAACTTATTATAGTTATGAAAATTTTAAAACGCAAGCCTATTTTCACTCACTAATTTAAATATATTTTTTCATTATATTTCACAATAACATTTTACAAAGACTGCTCTTATTACGTATCTTACAACTTCCCAACTTATAAGCCAGCAGTTCACATATGAAAATCTCATTCTAAAACATGAAGATTCCCCTCTCACTAAAACTATATTGATAAAGAAATTTTTAATACAATCTTTTCGTATAACTTTCTTCTAAAGAACGTGTAACTTCCTCTTCTGAAGCATTCACTTTCGCATGCTCCAGTAACATTTTCGCTGCTGAAGGTAGTTCTTTTTTATTTAACCACGATTCTGAATCCCACATTTTTGAACGAATAAAAGCTTTTGCGCAATGAATATAGCATTCTTCTATTTCAACAACGATTCCAAGTAAAGGATTACGTCCATTCGCCTGCATTTCTTTTAATATTTCTTCATCATTTGTAACGTAAGCACGGCCGTTTATTCTTAAAGACTCTCCAAGACCAGGGATAAAAAAGATTAATCCTACGTGCGGATTCGAAATAATATTTAAAATAGAGTCTATACGACGATTACCCGGTCTTTCAGGAATGATAATTTTATTTTTATTTAGGATGTATACAAATCCAGGTGCATCTCCTCTCGGCGAAGCATCACATTCTCCGAATTTATTTGCAGTAGACAATACTAGAAAAGGAGATTTAGATAGAAAATCTACGCAATGATGATCAAGTGATGATATAACTTTTTTCAAAGCGCGTTCACTAGGTTGCCCCAATATTTGTCGTAATTCTTCCTCTGTTGAAATAATCGATTCTATTTCTTTACTTTCAATCCCCACTTATATCCACCTCTTTTTCTTTATTTTCCCAAAATTAAATACAAATATTGTATAATAAAATTTGCAGAAAGGGGGATTAAAATGACAGAGTGGTTAACGATATTTGATCCTGAAAGAACTACACTTGGAAAGAAATTACGTGATGAAGTGCATCGTGACGGTGATTGGCACGAAACATTTCATTGCTGGTTTGTAGAAAAAGATGCTGAAGATATGTTTTTATATTTTCAATTACGCTCTAAAAATAAAAAAGAGGCACCGGGTATATGGGATATTACATCAGCTGGACACATTATGCATGATGAAGATGTACAAATTGGCGGCCTACGTGAAATTGCAGAAGAATTGGGGCTTTCCTTTCAAACTACTGATTTAGCATACAAAGGAATCTTTAAAATAGATTATGAAATTTCAAATCTTATTGATCGTGAGTTTTGTCATATGTATTTTCACAATGTAATAAAACCACTTCCATTTGCACCAGGTGAAGAAGTAGATGATGTGATGAAAATACATGCAACTTCTTTTCTACAACTATTAAAAAAAGATGTCCCATCTATAACAGCTGCTTCTCTTTTAAACAGTAAACCGATCACAATAACATTTGAAGATATTTATCCTTATGAACTTGAATACTATGAATTTGTTGTAGAGCAAGGACAAGAATTGCTAAAAAATAATAGTTTGTAAATAAAATAGGACTCCCAGCTTATATTACGCGGGAGTCCTATTTTATTTTTCATTATTGTTCAAGTGTCTTTAATCTTTTCTCTACTCGCATAAATAAGTGAATAATCAACAATATCATAACAATCATAATCGCTAAAGTTGTATGGGGAAATCTAAACAGAATACTAATAATACTTCCTATCAACATCATAATGAATCCATTTTGTTTCATCACTTCTGCGCTATATTGATTACCCGTATCCCATAATTCCTTATTTTTCATAGATCGTTTCGTCCGGTAACCGTATGCTGCGTTTATATCTGTCGGTGGATTCTTTTGGAGAATAAGTGCGGCAAGTATAAATATACCACCAATCAATATGCTCATTCCTATGTTTACTAGTGCATACATCAATTATATCCCCTCCTAACTTACACTTTCATTATACGGTATAATCCTGTATTTCCCAATTACTAACATGTTTATTTTCTTTCCTTCGATGTTTGGAACATACTTGGAAGTGTTACAAAACGTGCTCCTTTCGTTTTTAACTGCGGAATGATTTTGTCTAGCGCATCTACTGATCCTTGTAAATGTCCACCTGGTGTAGAATGCTGAAGTATTACACTACCTGGAAATGAATTCCCTAACACATTATTTGTGATTGTGTCAGCACTTACACCTTTCCAATCAACTGTATCAACACTCCACTGCACAATCATAAAATTTTGCTCCGTTGCCCATTTCAATTGATTTTCAAGTATTTCACCATACGGTGGACGTATAAATTTAGGAGCATAACCAGCTAAACGACTTAATATTTCTTCCGTTTTTATAATTTGATTACGATACTCTGCCTCATTTACTTTCGCTAAATTCGGATGATTATACGTATGATTACCAATTACATGCCCTTCATTAGCGATACGCTTTACTACATTCGGATGCTTCTCTGCATTTTCACCGAGTAGGAAAAAGGTTGCTTTCACATTATGTTTTTTTAACTTATCTAATATTTTTGGTGTAAATACTAAATCTGGTCCATCATCAAATGTAAGAGCTACTTCCTCTTTATTGTATGGTCCTGAAAATGCATACGCATATTTTTCGACCCACGAAAACGGTGTCCATGACCCCCGATCCGCTTCTTTCATTTGGATTTGATAATTTTGAGGAACATTTAATGCGTATGGCACTGCGCTTATATAGTCTCCATAATAAAATGAGTTATATGGCATATAAGCATACGAAACATCTCGTTCTAGTCCCCATTGAAATGGAACGAACATTTCTGGTGAATAAAAATAATACATGATAAAAACCTCCCTAAAATTTCATATGTCGCTTATATACACTTTGTCAGAGAATTTCTTATCAATATACAAAAATAAGACTGTCCATTATTAGGACAGTCCTATTAATCAATATAATTAATAAATTACTTTACTATCTCTCGGTAATTTTCTCACATGTTTTAAATAACTTGTCACTCTGTCATCATCACCTTGTGGGTATTGATATCCATAAGCGTTAGCAATCTCATTTGCTACTTCCCTAAATAGATCTCCCATTACAAAAAATGACTCCCAAATGTTTTCATATTCTTCATTTGAAAATGTCTTTTTAAATTGCTCCCACATATCTTTTTCAAAATACTGTTCGAAATCCTTCCCAAACTTCCCTGTATTAACAGTAAAGCCTGTTTTCATCCCAATATGCCATTCTAGCATAACAATGAGCATATCTCGTACTGGGCCATCAAGCATTCCTTTCACGTAAGAAAGCTCTTCTCTCCATAGCCCCTTTGCCACATTGGTACTGCACCACCAAAACTCATTACAACAATCCAAAAATTCTTTTGCTGTAGGCTTTTTTATAATATAATCTTTATCGCTTGCTGGTGGAAATTCTCCAATACAATCATCTTTATCAAGAAGCAATTTACTTAAACTATCTTGTCCAACGAATATATTTATCAAATCAACTGGAACTAGCATTAAATCAATTCGATTTCCATCCATGAACTGCATTAAATACGGAAACTTTCCATCTTCATCTGCTGGAACCAATGACATTTCTTCCGGCATCTGCACAATCATTATTTCTCCAAATCGTTTAATCCAACTATGATCACACGTAAAAGACTGTATTTCTCTCACAACATAAATAATATCATAGTCTTGAAAACAATCTTTTTTCACATTTGGATTTACACGTGATCCATTCATAATAACCGCTCTAATTCTCTCATCTTCTTTTGCTGTATTCATAATTAAGTCCAGCATATCTTTTTCAGTTCTCATCTATTTATAACCTCCAATTTTATATATAAACTTATATTGTTATGTATGTTGGAGGTCCACGGGCTAACTGTGTTGCACACGATACACGTTATAATTTTTGAAACTTCTTTTTCATTAGTTTCCCTCCTATCTCCTCACATCTATTAGTCTAAAACGTTCGCATACAAGTAACATATCTTCAGAAAATTCATGATCAACTTCATCCAATTTACTTCTGAAATATCTTTCATGAATCTCCTTCCAATTTGTATAACTTCCGTCCCCTTCGGCAATCGCAAATTCTTCTGTAATTTCATTCATAGGTACTATCGTTACTTCTATCGTTTTTACGATTGCTACTGGATTTTCATCGTGATCTAAAATAACACCGTAGTCTTCTGTAGTTGGTATCGGTATATTCTCTAATTGATAGAAAAGATATGCAGAACAAGTCGCTGTTTTCGTTCTTTCAACCACTTGCTGAGCAAGGCGATTAGGGGTATCACCAAATTTCCATGCACTTACGTTTTGAGGTGCCTCTTCGTTTTTCCAAAACTCCTCCCAATATCGTTGTGCTGCTGCATTCATTAACTCCCACTCCCATCAAAGTCTACTATATGTATAACAGACTCTCAAACCCTATTACTCTTTGACAACTGCCATTACAAATCCATCATACCCTTTACTTCCGACAGTTTGAAGCGCTGTAGCACTTACACGTGGCTCAGCAGCTATTATCTCATAGAAACGACGTATCCCTTGTACACGGGGATCACTACTTGTATTGTCAATAGCTTCCCCTTCAAGTTTGTAATGCTTTTCTACCATTCGCTTCTGATTATACCGAAAATTCTGTTTTATATACAAAAAATAAAGAAGAGACATCCACTCCATTACAGAATAGATATCCCTTCTTTATTTCCTATTCAATTTGTCCCTTACGGATTAGTAGACCAAAGTCCAGCAGATTTAATAAATGTACGTTTATTTAATTTCAGCTGTGCTACGATAAATTCTGCAATATCTTCCGCTTGCATTACTTTATCAGGGTTTCCATCAGTTAATCCTAAATCTACCGCCATATCAGTTGCTACTGTACTTGGTGTTAAAGCTGTTACACGAATGTTATGTTTGCGAACTTCCATCGCTAACGATTCTGTTAAACCAAGAACACCAAATTTAGAAGCACTATATGCACTTGTTACAGGTGCACCTTTTTGCCCTGCTGTAGATGAAATATTAATAATATCACCAGATTGTTGTTCAATCATGCTTGGTAAAGCTGCACGAGTTGCATAGTATACACCCATTAAGTTTACTTGAATGATTTTTTCCCAATCAGCAACGTCTAATTCTAAGAATTTACCGAACTTAGAAATACCAGCGTTATTGATTAAAATATCGATAGATCCTAAACCGTTTTTTAACGTTTCGATTGCAGTAGTTACCTCTTCATATGAAGATACATCCGCAGTCGCAATAACAGCTTTTACGCCTTCTGCTTCCACTTCTTTCGCAACTGCTTTTAAATTTTCTTCTGAACGAGCTAATAGACCTACATTCACGCCTTCTTTCGCTAATGCGATTGCTACAGCACGACCAATCCCTCTACCTGCTCCTGTAATTAAAGCACTTTTACCTTGTATTAATTCTGCCAAGTATAACACTCCTTACTCTTCACTGTTGTTTATTTCTATATTAAAAGTGTATCTATGTTTATATAAAAAGGCAATGATGCACTTTCATGTGCGTAGGTTACTTATAGGTAACTATAGTATTAATACATGTATCTTTAAAGAAAAGTAGTGCTAGGGGAACTCCCCTAGCACTACTTTTCTTCATGATTCGGAATACGTACAATAAATTCCGCACCATGTCCTTCTATGCTCTCAACCTTTATTTCTCCTTGATGTAGATCGACTACTTTTTTTACTATCGCTAATCCTAAACCACTTCCTCCATACACTCGATTTCGTGAAGAATCAGCTTTAAAAAACCGTTCAAATATATGTTGTTTTTGTTCTTCTGAAATACCAATTCCCGTATCATGAATACGTACTTCTACTAATTTCTCATGTTCTTTTAACTGAATTGTAATCGTGCCACCATTTGGCGTGAATTTAATGCTATTATGAATTAGGTTAATCCATACTTGACTCATACTTTCTTGGTCTGCAGTGAAAAGAACTTTCTCTAAATCGAGTTCCAACTCAATTCCTTTTTCATCCCAGAGCGGCTCACTATTTAACACAATCTGTTTCAACTGTTGATCTAATCGATAGGTAACTCTTTCTGGTGAATACTCTTCTGATTCTAAAAGTGTTAACTTTAATAAATTTTGACTCAATTTAGATAATCTCGTTGTTTCAGTTTCAATAATGGTAAGATAATGCTTCCTTTTTTCGTCAGTAAGATTATCATCTTGTAGTGCCCGAGCAAATCCTTTTATAGATGTTAATGGTGACTGTATTTCGTGAGAAACATTCGATACAAACTCTTGTCTCATTTTCTCCATTGTATTTAGCTCATCTGTCATATCGTTAATACTTTTTACAAGTACTCCAATTTCTCCATCATACTTTTCTTCATTTCTTATTTTTACGGAGAAATCTCCTTTTGCAATTTTTTGTATCGGTTCAATGATCGTCCAAATCATCGCCTCTCGCTTCGGTCTCATTAATACTCCGATCAATACCCAAATAAGAACAATAAATACAAAGCCGACCATATCACTAATTAGAAAAGTAATAAAAGGCGATACGTTTATTTCAAGAGCTTTCATTACACTAGAAGATACAAAAAAAGCTATTGACCAAATTATAGTAAGAAAAGTAAAGAGCGCTACTATCGCCCCCATTACTTTTAACATCTTCATCTTACTCATTCTTTCTCTTTGTCTCATTTACTTACCTCTAAGCGATACCCTAAGCCCCTTATCGTCCTAATATTAAACTTCGATAGCTCTTCTTGAAACTTTTCACGCAACCGATTAATATGAACGTCTAGCGTGCGTTCATTCCCTTCAAAATCATATCCCCATACGCCTTCTATTAATTGCTCTCGTGAACAAGTTCTTCCCGCTTTAGATCCTAATGTAAAGAGCAACTCAAATTCTTTTAGCGGCAGCGTCACCGTTTGTTCTCCAACTGTAACTTCAAATGTTTTACGATTTAAAAGTACATTCCCCACTTGAATAGTTTGCGATACTGCAATTTGGTAACGTTTCAATAATGCCTTTACTCTTACAACTAATTCTAACGGATCAAATGGTTTTACAAGATAATCATCTGTTCCGAGGTGAAATCCTTTTACTTTTTGAGATGTTTCACCTTTAGCAGTTAACATAAGAATCGGCATATCATAGTATTTTCTTAATTCATAACATAAATCATACCCATCCATATTTGGCATCATTATATCAAGGATTACCATATCAACTTTTACTTCTTCTATTTTTTTTAGAGCATCCAGTCCATCAACCGCCTCATATGTTTGAAAACCTTCTCGTTCTATAAATACAGAAACGAGTTCTCTAATGTGCGGATCGTCATCTACAATTAATATTTTAGGTATCAAGGAATCATATCCTTTCTGCTTAACATACTTTTTACAACTCTCTAAAATCAACAATCAGTGAGGTTCACCCTCACTGATTGTTTTCATTCTATAATGCACCTTCTTTAATTTTCAACTGCTGCGTTGCAAATTCACGGTACATGTCATGCGTTCGTAATAATTCGTCATGAGATCCACTACCTGTCAAATTCCCTTTTTCAATAAAGATAATTTTATCTGCATCTACTACAGTAGAAAGTCTATGCGCAATAACTAAAGTCGTTCTACCTTTCATTAAGTTATTTAAAGCCTTCTGAACAACCGATTCCGATTTACTATCAAGACTTGAAGTCGCTTCATCTAACATTAGAATTTGCGGATCTCGAAGCAGTGCTCGAGCAATCGCAATTCGTTGTCTTTGTCCTCCAGAAAGCTTCACACCACGCTCTCCCACTTCTGTTGCATACCCGTTTGGTAAATCATGAATAAATGCATCAACATACGCCATCGCTGCTACTTTTTCGATTTCTTCATCAGTCACTTCACCTTCAACACCGTAACAAATATTATCACGAATCGTTCCATCAATTAACGGACTATCTTGTGAAACGTAACCAATTTGACGTCGCCATGACTGTAATGAATATGCTGTAATTGGTTCTTCCCCTAATTTAATAACACCATTCGTTGGCTCATAAAAACGTTCTAACAATGAGAATAAAGTTGTTTTCCCGCTACCACTTGGCCCTACAATTGCCGTTACTTTTCCGGATTCAATCGTGAAATCGATATTTTTCAAGACTTTCTCTTCTTCGTTATACTCGAAATGAACATTTTCAATCACTATCGGCTGCTTTGCATTTGTAACTTTCACACCAGTTTCATGGTCTTCTACTTCATACTCTAAAATTGTATTAATTCTTTCAGTTGCACCAATCGCCTTTTGGAATTGCGTAAAGAACATAGATAACTGACTCATTGGCATTATAATTTGAACTAAATATAAAATAAACGCTACAAGTTCACCCGTTGTTAATGCACCACTAGAAACTCGCATTCCACCGTAGCCTACGATAATAACAAGTAATGCCATTAATACAAACGACATAACTGGTGAAATTAAAGCTTGCACTTTTCCTTCTTTCAAACCAAATTGCAATAACTTTTCGATACCTTTATTACCAGTTTCATATTCTCTTTTTTCTGTATTTGAAGATTTCACTAAGCGAATTTCTGATAGTACTTGTGTTAATACACTAGTAAAAGAAGCCGTTTCATCTTGAAGTGCTTTTGAAATCTTATACATTTTTCGTCCAAGTGGAACTAAAATTAGTACCGATAACGGAATAACCGTTAAAAGTAAAATCGTCATTTTCCAGTCTAAAACAAATAATACAATTAATGATCCAATAATTGAGATACCGCCTGTTAATAAGTTTGACAAATGCTCAGAAATTAATGTTTTAACAACACCTGTATCATTTGTCATACGACTAATTGTATCTCCCGTTCTGTTTTGATCATAATAAGACACTGGTAAGATAAGTACCTTTTTCCATAATCGCTCCCTAAGTCCAGCCACAATTTTTTGCCCGATATAATTCAGTAAATAAATAGACAACCCTGCAGCAATTGTTTGCATAATAAAGAATGCAACTAATCCAATAATTTGTCCCGTACTAATTGATGAAATTGAAAAATTATCGACTAAGCCTTTTGTTAACATTGGAATAAACAAACTCGCTCCAGTAGAAAGCAAGCTCATTAATAAAGCGAAAATAAGAATGCCTTTCGGTGGATTTGTATCTTGAATGAGACGTAAAAACTGCCTCCAATTCCCTTTTTTCTTTTCTGTATTCCTAACTTCCATTGTCTTTCATCTCCTCGTTATAAACAAAACTATTATTTCTAAAACTAGAATACGCTATAAATGTAAACTGAATGTAAACACACTTTTTCTATTTTTACAAAATATACATATAAACTCATCTTTACAACAAGTATAAATATCTGATATTATTACCAGGTACTTATTATTATTCTATGCGAATTATAGACTACGCATAGAAAATATATAACTAATTTTATCAATTAGCTAATTTAAAATACTATATAAATCTCCAGCATCGAAAGGGGTATCCTTTTTGCAAACAAATACACATTCCGAAAAGGAAACAATCATTTTTATTCATGGATTAGTTGGAAATCGCCGCGCCTTCAAAAAAGAGCATAAACGATTTTCTTCTTCCTACAACATTATAACTTATGACTTATTAGGTCACGGTGAAGATAAAGGAGAAGCTATTGAATTTTCATTGCAGCGGCTCGTAAATCAATTATTGAACTTGTATGAAAAAGAGGGTATTAAAGAGGCTCATATTTGCGCCCTAAGCTATGGCTGTTATATCTCTACGACATTTGCGCAAATGCACCCAGAAAAGGTATTAAGCATTTGTCATATTGGTGGACATTATAACAATCCTTCCCTTTTATATAACGTATTTCAAAAGTTTTGGGAGAAGCGAGGAGATGAATATTCTACTTGGCTTTCTCAATATGCTAATACTATTTTTCCAAGTGGGATATTAAAAGCAAATCCGTTCGCTGTTATTTCACGAAATATTTATTATCGTTTCGGATTACAATTACACTCATCCATTATTGCTGAGTCATTACGACATCGCTTAGAATTCGACTTGAAATCTAAATTAAAAGCACTTCCCCATCCTATATTATGGGTAATGGGAGAACATGATCATCTCTATAAATCTTGTCTTTTTGATTTAAAGTCTATTCTTCCAAATGTTTTATATAAAGAAATTCCATTGGCTGGACATGCAGCAAATTTGTTTCGTCCAAACTATTTCCATGATTTATATGCTAAATTTTTGCATGGAAATTTGAAATAAAGGCTACCCTATATTTCTAGTTTATATAACTATGAAAAAGGCTTCCCAAGTTTCCCTGGAAAGCCTTTTCTCTATACGAAAAGTAGTTTATAAACTACTTTTTCTTAGTATGCTTTTGTGTAACCTGTTAGGTGTTTAGACCAGTAAGAGTTATTAATTGAACTAATTCTTACACCAACACTTTCATTCTCTGCACTAATGAACTGACCGTTTCCTAAGTAAACACCCATGTGAGAAAGACCTGATTTATAAGTGTTAGAGAAGTATACTAAATCACCTGGTTGTGGATTGCTAGTTTTTGTTTTAGAGCTCCAGTATCCAGCAACTGTTTGACGAGCGCCTGAATGACCAGTTTTATTTAATACGTAGTGAATGAATCCACTGCAGTCGAAACCAGCAGTAGTTTGACCACCAAATACATATGGTGAACCATTTAAAGATCTAGCGAATCCAGCGATTGAAGATGTATCTCCACCTGTTGGCGCTGTTGGTTTTTGTACTTGATTATTAGTACCTTGGTTATTAGTACCTTCGTTACCACCAGTAACTACATTGTTCACTCCGCCTTTTACAAACTTAACATAATCAGCGCTTACATAACCTGTGCGACCATTATGGTTAACTTTGTACCAACCGTTTTCTGCACCAGTAACGTTTAATACTGTACCGTTTGTTACTCCACCAATTACAGCGTTATATGTAGCTGGACCTGTACGTACTTTTAAAGCACCTGTGTTAACAACATATGAACCACCAGTTTGAACTGTAGTATTATTGTTGTTGTTTGTAGTTGGTTGCTGTGTTTCGTTAGATACAGCTGAACCACCTTTTGTTACGAAGTCTTTACTTACGTATCCAGTTCCACCATTGAAGTTAATTTTAAACCAATCTTGAACTTCACCTACAACTTGTACTGTTTTCCCTTTATTTACAGAACCTAAAACAGTATGAGACGCGCTTGGGCCTGTACGTACGTTTAGTGAAGAAACGTTTACTGTATAAGTACCTGTTCCTTGTTGAACAGTAGTTCCTTTATTGCCACCAGTTGTTACGAAGTCCCCACTTACATAACCTGTTTGACCATTTACATTAACTTTGAACCAACCGTTTTCTTGTCCAATTACTTGTAGTACTTGACCTTCTTTTACTTTAGAAATAACGTCATGTCCTGTACCAGCACCTGAACGTACATTTAATACATCAGCTGTTACTGTGTATTTTAATTCAGAAGTTGTTTCTACATTTTTTGTTTCAGTTACAGTCGTTTGAGTTTGAGTTTGAGTTTGAGTTTGTCCATTAATTTCTTTTAGCGCATCATTTGAAACTTGTGCATGAGCAGAATCCATTCCAGGAACTGCTACGCCTGCTACAGACGCTGCTGCTAAACCTGCGATTACTTTTTTCATAAGTTGTCTTTACTTCCTTTCCCTACTATCCTCTTGAGAAAAACTATAAACTTAATACTTTACAATATTATCAAAGTAAAATATTCATCCAGTTCCATTTTTTAGCAAGAGTTTTATTTTTCACACGTCGTTCATTTTAAACGAATGAAGTGAATTCCGTGTGAACTTCATGTGAACTTTACCATTAAACAGTGTGTTTTTGCAACGATTTTTTCAAATTTCTTATGTATTACATCAAAATCCAATACCTTATTAGTTATTTTAATATAAAATTCATACTTTATATCAAACATAAAAATTTCATTAATCTAATATAAATACACAATAGTTTTCTAGAAAGTTCTTTTCATGAGGCATATTCTTATCATGACAAAAAATACTTCGTTTATCAATAGTATAATATTTTAAGAAAATTAATTTTCTATATTATCTATGATTTTAAACAAAGTGATAATTTGTAAGATTTCACACACAAAAATCCCATCCCACTCGTGAGCATTCCAATTCCAAAAACACAATTGACGATTTGTTTTTTTTACTAACTATGGAATCATTAGGGATTAATTGATAAAATATGTATAGTCACATAAAAAGAGGAGTTACATTCGTGGAAAAAATTATAGACGATCACATAAATAATAATATCGAACTATACTATGCTCTTACGCGATTATTATCATTTACAACATTTAAAAAGGTAACAACTATTGAAACAATGAAATACGAATTAAAAGAGCAGATGAAAACAATTCAGCATACAAGCTCATACCATGTATAAGAAGGTGAACAGATTATATCCCTGTTCACCTTCTATTTTTCATTTTATTTTATTTGTAAACTTTCACACGAGTTTCTAATGGCTGTGATTCCTTATCTCCTGCAGAGACCACTGGTTTACCAAATGGCATTTGCGCAATTAACTTCCAGCTTTCTGGTACATCCCATTCTTTTCTTACTTCATCATCAACTAACGGATTGTAATGTTGTAATGTAGCACCAAAACCTTCAATTTCTAATGCTGTCCAAATCGCAAATTGCAACATTCCTGAAGATTGTTGAGACCATGTAGGGAAATTGTCTTTGTATAACGCAAATTTCTCTTGCAAACTTTCTACTACTTTACTATCTTCGAAATATAGAACTGTTCCATAGCCACTTTTAAATGCATTCATTTTCTCTTCAGTAGGGGCAAAATTATTTTCAGGTACAATTTTTCGTAACGTTTCTTTCGTAACATCCCATAATTTGTCGTGTTGTTCACCTAGCAATACAACAACTCTTGCACTTTGAGAATTAAAAGCCGAAGGTGTATGTTTCACAGCATGATAAATCACTTCTTGAATTCTTTCATCAGAAACTACTTGCTCTTTACTTATCGCATAAATAGATCTTCTGTCTTCAATTGCTGAGTAAAAATCTTTTGCCATCACAATTCCCTCCAAATTTTATTTGAGGCAGTATCATATGTACGAAGCATATAATGCCCCTTAAACTTATCAATAATAAGTTCTTAACTTAATATTATCAACAAACAAAAACAAACTCAAATGATATCCCTTAATTTTTCACTTCCTATACTTCAAAACACAAAAAACAGCTTATCGTCATTCAAATAAGCTGTCTGTATTTTTTATATAGCGACCTACATTATTCCTTCACTTAATTAACCAATTGAAACGCATAGGACATTAGCTTTTGTGTTTCTGTAAAACGTTTTGTTTTACCTTTTGTGCCCATCACAACTGTAATAATACGACTATCACCTTGTTTTGCAGTACCTGTAAAACAATACCCTGCACTATCTGTAAATCCTGTTTTCAGTCCGTCCATTCCTTCTATATATAAACCTTTATTATTCTTGTTTAACATTTCATTTGTAGTTTTAACATTAATATTATTAAATGCTAACTGACTTTGACTTAAGTGCGTCACTTCTAATATCTCTGGATAATCTTTTATAAGATGATAAGCTAATTTAGCTACGTCAGCTGCTGTCATTTTTGTTTCACTTCCATCAGGCTCCTGCAATCCGGAAGCATTCGCGAATTTTGCTTTATCTGACATTTCTAACTGCTTCGCTTTTTCATTCATTAGTTGGACGAAGTTTTTTTCTGTCTGAGCTATATGTTCTGCTAAAGCGACAGCCGAATTATTAGCCGACTCAATCATTAACGCATGGTATAAATCATTAACAGTTAATGTGTCATTAACTTGCACTGGAATTTTCGCACCCTCTGTTTGTGCCGCTTTCGCACTTATTTTCACTGGATCTTCCCAGCGAACTTTCCCATTATGTATACTCTCTAAAAGAAGATACGCCGTCATCATCTTAGACATACTAGCTGGCGCAAAAGCTTCATTTTCATTATATTGATAAATAATATCTCCATCACTCGCATCGATAATCATAGCTGCTTTTGCATCAATTTCCGGTGGTATGTACTTTTGTGGAACTACTTTTTCAGATAGTCCTGTTTTGGGTAGCTCTGCCACTTGTAAAGGCTGACCCTCTACATTGGTTCCACTCTTTTGAGCTCCTTGGAAAAAGAACCAACATATACCCAAAATGATTACTAGTAGGATTGTTACCTTTTCCCATTTTAACCGCTTCATTTCAAAACTCCTTTAGCAAACCTTTAATACATTCACATTTAACCATAACAACAATTACTTTATATCGTCAAGATTAAATGGCATAATTATTCATCTATAGCAATTATTATTTGAATTCCTTTCATATATGCTACACTAAAAATAATTAAATTTAAGAATATTCAATAATAACACGAGACAAAAACATTATAAATAGAAAGGATTTCTACAAATGATACTTCCAAAAACATTAATATACGGTGATACAATTGGGATCTACTCCCCCTCTTCACCAATAACATATACTTCTCCAAAAAGGTTTGAGCGAGCGAAATTATACTTACAACAGAAAGGATTTCGCATACTAGAAGGCTCACTAACAGGTCAATATGATTTTTATCGTTCAGGAAGCATTCAAGAACGTTCAGAAGAACTAAATGAATTGATTAGAAATCCTAACGTTTCGTGTATCATGTCGACAATTGGAGGAATGAATTCCAATTCATTATTACCTTATATTGATTATGCCGCTTTTCAAAAGAATCCTAAAATAATGATTGGCTATTCAGACGCAACAGCGTTATTACTAGGAATTTATGCAAAAACAGGAATTCCTACATTTTATGGTCCAGCACTTGTTCCTTCTTTTGGTGAATTTGAGCCTTTCGTAGATTACACGTACAAATATTTTACAGATACTTTAATAACTGATCAACCTCTTCCTTACAACATAAACCAGCCGTTATTTTGGTCAGATGAATTTATTAATTGGGAAGAAAAAACGAAGAAAAAAGAACTTCGACCGAACAATTGGATTTCAGTAATTGGCGGAAAAGCTACTGGACGGATTATTGGTGGGAACTTAAACACAATACAAGGTATTTGGGGTAGCCCGTACATGCCACATATTCAAGAAGGTGACATTCTATTTATTGAAGATAGCTCAAAAGATGCAGCTACTATTGAAAGAAGTTTTTCATTACTGAAGATTAACGGCGTATTTGATAAAGTTTCAGGTATCACTCTTGGAAAACATGAGCAATTCGATGATTGTGGTACAAATCGAAAACCTTACGAAATACTACTAGAAGTACTACAAAATCAAAAGATTCCTATTCTAGCGGATTTTGATTGTTGTCATACTCATCCAATGATTACTATGCCAATAGGTATTCAAGTGGCGATGGATGCAACAAATAAAACGATACAAATTATAGAACAGTGGAAAATCTAAAGTACACTACCTCTATTCTCTTCAAAACAAAAGCTACGTATTGCCTTCTATTGTTTTACATTAGAAGACATGATACTATATATTTTGGAATGTGAAAGAATCAACAAAAACTATTTCAATATGCATTCAATATAAATAAGAAGCTATTGATTATATACTTCCATTTTAAATATATGTACTTATACGTAAAAGAGAGTGAATATATGAAACCTACTATTAAAAACTATGTATTTCTACATGTAGCCTTCTTGATATATTCTATCATTATGGTTTACATGAAATGGGCTGCGCAATTCCCTATTGCTTCAATCTCATTTTTCATTGCTTATTTCGGGCTCGTTGTACTTTTATTCGGATATGCAATTCTTTGGCAACAAGTAATTAAGCATTTTGAAATATCAAAAGCATATTCACACCGCGGGATTATTATATTATGGTCAATGCTTTGGTCAGTCTTCCTATTTGGAGATACGATACTGTGGAATCATTTACTTGGTGCAGCTATTATTATCGTCGGAATTGTGGTGGTGACAAAAGATGAATAGTTATATGTTATTATTGATTTTCGGGATAATTTTAGCTAATTACTCACAAATTTTATTAAAAAAGGCTACTTTACAACAATATGATTCTAGAATAAAAGAATATGTGAATCCTTATGTCATCATTGGCTACTCTTTATTTGTAATTAATGCCGGATTAAACGTGATTGCCTTAAAGGGGTTAGCATTAAAACAAGCATCTGCATTAGAATCTTTAAGTTACATCATCATATTAATTTTCGGCTGGTATTTCTTAGGAGAAAAAATAACAAAACGAAAAATCATCGGCAACATTATTATCGTCGTTGGTGTAATCGTTTATTGTATACAATAAAAAGATCCGTTTATTACAAACGGATCTTTTTATTATTGCCCTAAATTTTGAATTTTATCTTTCAAATCACGAACTTGTTCTATCGTCTGCATGAGCTCAGAGTTTTTAAACTGCTCTACATCCATTTTTCCTTCCTCTACCTTTTTCATAGAGGCATCAATTAATGTATTTAACTTTTCATTATATCCGACAATTTGCTGGTGAAGATCCTTCGCTACATCTGGTGGTGTTAATTCATTAAAAGCTGGTATATCTTGTTTAATTTCACTAAGTTTCGTTTCCAATTCTTTTCGAGCTTCCCCATCATTAATAGCCTTTTCAGCTAATGCTGGTGCTTCATTTGCAAATGCGCTTATTTTATTCACATAGTCTGTCGCCTTTTGAGCATAATCTATGGAGTTCTTCCCTTCCTCTACTAGCGAGCATCCCATTAAACCAATTGAAACTACAATTGAAAGTAAGATTGTTTTTGTAAACTTCATTTTTACCTCCTAAATACTTGTCATACTTTTATACATTTATAAACACATAGTTTTCTTCTTATACATTCTAGAGAAATCATTTTTCTCCTTTTCAACGTGTATTTCGTACAATATATAATTTTTTTACATTTCTACCTCGTGACTACCTTCATTTAAATATAAAAACAGACATACTTATTTTAAGTATATCTGTTTTCGGGGGCTCATCACTCATCTATCCTGCATCAACTGCGTGTAAAATCCCGATTGGTACGGGAAACACCCCCACCACTCTATCCTCTTACATGCCCTATTACCGTTACAATATCTATTTCTATATGTACACTAATAATATCCTCTATAATGTCGGTATATCCTTGTCCTAAAGGTGTTCCGTAATGTAATAAAATCTCCTTTTTTTCATACACTGACTTCGGTATTGTAAAAATAAATCTCCTCAAATTCCGTTCATCAGCAGGTTCCATAATTAAAATGATACCATCTTCTTCAAACATATAATCACGCCTTCCAACAATCCATTCACTATGGCTCAAGTATTGCCTTGAATGGATAGGTTTTAAACACCCTTTCTCACAATATAAAGCTAAACTTTAATCATTACATACTCATCTCGCTACTACATCATATACAACGATGCCACGAATACGCGTAAAAAAACACAAACCTTGAACTATCAAGAATTTGTGTTTTTCTGCATTTCATTCTTATATACCTTTATCAAGCTCGTATAACCTACGATATTTCTCATTTTCTTTCAGTAACTGTTCATGACTACCTTGCATAGCGATTTGACCATCATCAAGGAAAATAACTTCATCGACATGTTCAATCCCTACTAAATGATGGGTGATCCATATAACTGTCTTTTCTTCAGTTGCAGAAAACATCGTTTCTATTAAAGACAATTCCGTTTTAGGATCTAAACCGATAGTCGGCTCATCAAGTACAATGATTGGCGCTTCTTGCATAAGAGTTCTTGCAAAAGCTACCCTTTGCCTCTCCCCGCCAGAAAATCTCTTACCCATTTCATGCATTTTTGTTTGGAATCCATCAGGAAGAGAAGCAATATGTGAAGCTAGTTGCGCTTTCTCTAGAGCCTTCCATATCTCTTCATCAGTAGCATCTGGTTTACCAATTCGCACATTATTTCCAATTGTCGTATCGAATAAATGTGGTTTTTGGTTTAATACAGAAATATATTTTGACAAAAGGTTCGTATGAGCTTGTTCACCATTCAATAGAACTTGGCCATTCACCGGACGTAGCGCACCAGTTAACAATTTTAATAAAGTAGATTTCCCTGTTCCACTTCTACCTAAAATAGCAATTTTCTTTCCTGCCTTTATGTGTAATGATACACCTTTTAATACCGGCTCGTTACTATTCGGATAATTATACGATATATTATTCAGTTCAATATCTATATGTTTTTGTGCAACGTAATCTTTATCTCCAGGTAACTCATTTCCATCTTGCAGAACGCTATCACTTTCTACGCTATTAAGCCTATGAGCAGATTCTACATATGATGGAATTCGATCGATAGCATCCGATACAGGAATAAGCACATTTGTCACAGATAATGTCATTAATACGAAGGCTGCGATAACTGTAGGGGCAATCTGTTCACTTGCAGATTGATTTCCAGTCCACATAATCATTGAAATGACGACAATACCTACTATTAAATGAATGATACTGTCTCGAATATGGTACCAGCGTTTCACTCTTTTCTCTGTCTTTAACAACTGAGCATTTTGCGCTACATACTCATTAATAAATTCATCTTTTCTACCACTCGCCTGCCAATCAGATAGCCCAAATACAGCATCTGTCAGTTGCTGATACAAACGATTTCTTCCTCGTTTCAAAGTAACATGATGTCGTTTCATCAAGAGTAGCGATACGAACGGAATAAGAAAAACGATAACAGCTAACATACACCCTGCGATAAGTGCAAATACTAAGTCAAATGCACCGATAACAAGAACGAAGATGCTATATACAACTAGTGCTAATATACTAGGGAATATCGTACGCAAATATAGGTTTTGTAAATGCTCTATATCCTCAGACAATACACCTAGTACATCACCAGTTTGAAATCGCGAGCGAAAAAATAACGCCTGCGGTTCTACAATTTTATATAGTTTTGTCCTCATTTTTTCTAATATACGAAGGACGACATCATGCCCAACTAAACGCTCAACATAATGAAAGACAGCTTGCCCTATACTAAACGCACGCGTTGCAACGATTGGAACATATACAGCCATTACATTTTCTGGTCTGAGAGCAGATTTAGAAATTAAATAACCTGAAATGAAAAGTAACATCGCACCTGAACTAACTCCAAGAAGCCCGAGGAAAATAGTCAAAGTCATCCTACCTTTATTTTGCTTTATATAAGGTCTAATCCAGTTACTCATCTCTCTCCCCTCCCTTTCCCATGAAAATGTAATGACTCTTTATCTAAAAGCTCTTCATATGTTCCACTTTCTATTATCTTGCCTTTATTTAAAATAACAATATGATCCATCTGTTTCATCCAATGCAAACGATGTGTTGCAAGAAATACTAACTTACCTTTAAACAGACGTAACATCGCTTGTTTTATTTCAAATTCAGTTTCAATATCAAGATGTGCCGTAGGCTCATCTAATAAAATGATTGGTTTATTACTCAAAAGTGCACGTGCCATCGCAACACGTTGTTCCTGTCCACCACTTAGCATACGCCCACCTTCCCCAATTCTTTCGTGCATCCCATTCGGAAGCGATGCAACAAGTGAACGAAGACCTACCTCATCTATAACTCTCTCAACTTCTTCATCAGTAATATTTGTTTCATAGAAACAAATATTATCTTTTAATGAAAGTGGAAAAATATAAGGTTGCTGCGGAATATAAGCAATATTTTTTTGCCAACTATCACGAGTAGATGCATCAATTCCCACACCGTTTATAATCATATTTCCATCGGACGGATTTAGAAATCCTGCTATCACATCTATTAACGTTGATTTCCCTGCTCCACTTTCACCAATAATGCCAATAGCACCGTTCCCTTTCCAAGTGAAGTGAACCTCGTCTAATATGGCCTTTTCAGATTCTTCATTATTAACTTTTATATTTTGTAGTTTTATGCTGCTCAAAGAATCCCACGTTATATCTACATTTGAATCTTTCGGTTCCATAGCTTTTTGTTGTTTTACGATTTCTTCAATTTGCTCCATTGCAATTTGTCCATCTAATGTTGCATGATAGTTCGCCCCAACTTGCTTAATTGGTAGAAAATATTCGGGAGCTAAAATTAGAATAGTAAGAGCCGGCAATAAAAGAATCGTTCCGTCTATTAAACGAATACCTAAACCTACTGCTACAAAGGCAATTGATAAACTCGTAAAGAAATCTAGTGCAAAAGAAGAAAGAAAAGCAACTCGCAAAGTACGAAGTGTTGCTTTTCTATATCTTTTACTTACTTTTTCAATTTTCCCTTCATGCTGCTTACTTTTCCCTAAATACTTTAATGTCTCTAATCCTTTTAGCGTATCTACAAGGTGATTTGAAAGTACACGATACGTATCATATTGGTTATCAGCCATTTTCTGCGCTGCTAATCCTAAAAGGATCATAAATATAATAACGATCGGGATCGTTACAACTAAAATGATTCCAGACTCTATATCTAGTGTAAAAACATATAAAACAACAAGCGCCGGAACGATACAACTTCGAATCATTCGAGGGATTGTTAATTCAATATATGTTTTGAATTTCTCTATCCCTTCAATCGATAAGGTAACCAGATGACCAGTCCCGTTCGTTTGGACAAATCTCGGCCCTAATGTAAAATATGCTTCTATTAACTGTTTGCGTAATGCTAATCCTGTTTTTTCAGCGAAACGCTCAACCAATATTTGCGATGTTCGCACTAATATTTGACGTGCTGCAAACGTGATTCCAAAATAAACAACTTCATTTAGTACAGCTTGCACTGTTTCTCCATGAAATAAAAAAGTGATTGCTCGTGCTAAAAATACTGTCTGTGCAATAATACTACACGCCTCTAAAACACTAATAAGGCTTAATGTTACATATAAAGCTCGGCTACCAGGATACGATGGAAGTCCTCTTTTTCTTTTCATTAGTACTCCAAATCTTTTTCTGACTTAACAGGTTGTCTAAATACATAGAAACTCCATATTTGACTACCAATAACAAACGGTAAAATAGCAAGTGCAAAATAACTCATTAATTTTAATGCATAAGGCCCTGATGCCGCATTATAAATTGTCAAATCATTCGCCGCTCCTAATGAACTAATCATGACACGCGGGAACATGCCGATAAACACACTCGCACTTAATAAAATGATTGTTAAACTCGTCATAAAGAAAGCCCAACCATCTCTTCTTCTCTTATTTAATAACGTAGATACAAATAACGCTACGAAAGCTCCAATCGGAACCATTATCCACTCTGAACCATGTGCAACGAAAATATCTGTTTTCCATAACCCTACACCTGCAAAAACAAGAAGAATTATTAATGTAATAGGTGCGATTTTTGTTGCGGCAATACGTGCACGTTCTCGCAGTTTTCCTGTTGTACGTATAGTAAGAAATTGTAAACCATGAACAATACATAGAAGAAGAAACATTACTCCTCCAAGTAACGCAAATGGATGAAGTAACTTCATGAATCCACCTACAACATTTTTACTTTCATCAATTGGTACACCTACCATAAAGTTTGCAATTGCAACTCCCCAAAGGATAGGCGGTAGGAGACTTCCAATAAACATGCCCCAATCCCAAAAACCTTTCCATTTATGATTCTCTATTTTCGCACGGAATTTAAAGGAAACACCTCTTATAATTAAAGCAAGAAGCATAAATACAAAAGGAATGTAAAACCCACTAAATAGAGTTGCATACCAGTGCGGGAATGCCGCGAACATAGCGCCACCAGCACAAACAAGCCACACTTCATTCGCGTGCCAAAATGGCCCAATTGTATTTAGGTAAATTCTTTTTTCTAAATCGTTCTTTCCTAAAAATCTTGAAACTATACCTACACCGAAATCGAAACCTTCAAGTACAAAGAAGCCTACAAATAAGATTGAGATAACTACAAACCACAATTCATTAAGAGATAACATAATCTTCCTCCTTATCAAATGGATCATGGCTTTGATAATCCTTTTTCGCTTTCTTATTCGCATGACCTTTAATGATACGAACGAATAAGTAAATAGTAATTCCTCCGATAATTAAATATAGTGATGTGAATGAAATAAGAGAGAATAATACTTCTCCAAATGTAACGTTTGGAGATACAGCATCTTCTGTTTTCATAACACCGAAGACGACCCAAGGTTGACGTCCCATTTCAGTCATAATCCACCCTACTGTATTACCGATAAACGGTAGTGCAATTGCATATACCATTATTTTTAAATACCAAGGTTTTTCAGTTAAGCGATCTTTTCTTGATAAGAACCATCCGTATGCTCCAAGAAGCAACATGAACGTTCCACTCATTACCATCGCTCTAAAACTCCAAAACATTGTGTGTACTGGTGGAATATAATCTCCAGGTCCATATTTTTCTTCATATTGCTTTTGAATTTGATTCATTCCTTCTACTTGACCACTAAATTTATCGTATGACAATAGACTTAGCATGTAAGGAATTTGAATTTCAAACGAATTTTCTTTCTTCTCTGTATCAATTTTCGCAAATACTGTAAATGGTGCTGGGTCCTCACTCGTATTCCATAATGCTTCAGCTGCAGCCATTTTCATCGGATGTGTCTTAATTAAATTTTGCGCTTGTGCATGACCGAAGAATAATACCAATGCTGTTGAAATCGTTCCAACAACGATAGAAACTCGGAAAGACTTCTTAAACACCTCAGTCTCTTGTTGTTTTGTAATTTTCCATGCACTGACACCAGCAATAAAGAATGCACCTGTTGCAAGTGCCGCTGTAATTGTATGTGGGAATTGCACCCATAATTGTGGATTTTGAATAATCGCCAAGAAATCATTCATTTGTGCACGTCCATCTGCTGCCATTTCATATCCTACAGGAGCTTGCATAAATGCATTTGCAGTTAAAATCCAAAATGCTGATAACATTGTTCCAATTGAAAGGAGCCAAATACATAAAAGGTGAATTCGCTTAGGAAGTTTATCCTCACCGAATACCCATAAACCTAGGAATGTAGACTCAATGAAAAATGCTAATAAACCTTCAATTGCAAGTGATGGTCCGAAAACATCACCAACAAAACGTGAATACGTTGACCAGTTCATACCAAACTGAAATTCTTGTAAAATACCTGTTACAACTCCTACTGCGAAGTTAACAAGGAATATTTGTGTCCAAAACTTTGTCATCTTCTTATAAACTTCTTGTCCCTTTACCACATACAACGTTTGCATTAACGCGATGATAAAAGCTAAGCCAATAGATAGCGGAACGAAAAAGTAATGAAAAATCGTTGTAGATGCAAATTGTATTCGTGCCAATTCGAGCGTATCCATGCTAAACTCACTTCCTTCATAATTTTTATATCGTAATATCGATTGAATTGTATGAATTCACTTCATAATGAACAATCCAATCATTTGGAAATACAAAAGATAAATTCGTTTATGTACTTTTTGAAAATATAAATTGTCAGTTTTTTTGATAATTACAAAAGAACTTTTTTACACGATTTATCTTTTCACTATTTCTGTAGTGTTTTATTCGTTAATCGAATTGTATAATATACTCACATAATAAATTCAGCTGATTTTTGACGTATTATTGACATCATTTTGTCTGAAATATGTCATTTGTAATTTTTTTGAATTAGATTTTTCATATTATAAAAACGTATTTTTCAAACATAAAACAAACTCATTTATCAATAATAATTACGTTTTTCTCTTCATACACTTGACTTTCTCATGAAAAAATGTCCTCGAAACCACTCTCAGAAAACACTTGATTTTTGTCAAGAGAAAAATGTATTTCCAAAATTCAAACTAATAATATTGTTATTCACAAATAGAAAAAAACTTCCCTTTCCCTAGACAAAAAGTTTGTTTTTTTGTCATTTTTTCAAATTGTATTCAGTTTGAATTTGTCCATCCCGCATTGAATATTAGCTCATGCCAATCGGGTGGCCACTAAATAATGGGATTAATATAAAAAAGTACCGAGAATAGATTATATTCTCGGTACTTTTATCATTATTTCGTTGTATATTTTCTAACAGCCGGCATAATTTCAGTAGCAATCAATTCAATGTTTTTCTCAATCTTATCAAATGGTACACCGCCAAAATCAATTTGTGCCATAAAACGTTGCTGTCCAAATAATTCATATTGGTAAAGCATTTTTTCAATTATTTGTTGTGGGCTACCTATCATTAACGCGTCACGGTAATCTACTGCATTTGTAAATTGTTGTTTTGGATACCCGCCACCACGTAGTGCAAGCATACCAGCATTAATATGAGGATAATATTCACTCAGGGCATCTTGTGAATTTTCTGCTGTATAAAATAAACTTGTAGTCGCAATTGGCAATGTTGCTGGATCAAAACCACTTTGTTCAGCAGCTTCACGATATGCATCAACTGAAACTTTAAAATTAACTGCTGGACCACCAAGTGTCGTAAGCATCATTGGTACACCCGCGTGTCCTGCCTTAATTGCACTAGCAGGTGGTCCCCCAACAGCACGCCAAATTGGCATATTGTTATTTTTAGCTCTCGGTATAATTACCGCATGCTCAAGTGGCATTCTAAACTGCCCCTTCCATGTAACACTTTCTTCTTTATTTATTTTTAATAAAAGATCCATCTTCTCTTCAAATAATTCTTCATAATCATTTACATCATAACCAAGTAAACTATATCCTCCAATACGAGATCCACGACCAGCAACGATTTCAGCACGACCATTAGAAATTAAATCAATTGTGGCAAAGTCTTCATATACACGCACCGGATCTGACGTACTTAATACTGTCGCAGAACTCGCAATTTTAATGTTTTTCGTAGCTTGTGCAATAGCCCCTAAAATAACTGTATGAGCTTGCGTTGTAAAATGTGCTTGATGACTTTCACCGATAGCAAACACATCAAGTCCTGCTTCATCCGCCAATTTACTTGTTTCAATTAATTCATGGATTCGCTTTTCCGCACTAACTTTCGAACCATTGTGCGGATTTAAAATATGATCCCCAATTGAATATAGTCCAAATTCAATTCCTTTACTTGTATCAATTCGATATTTTTCCATAGTTGCTCTCTCCCTTTTAATTAAGTGGTGCTAACTTCTCTTCTATTTCTTTTCTTCTCTCTTCTAAAAATGGTGGTAAATCAAGCCCTTTTCCTAATTCTTCAACTGCTGAATCTACAGTAAATCCTGGTCCATCCGTCGCAATCTCAAATAAAATTCCATTTGATTCACGGAAATATAAGCTTTTAAAATAAAAACGATCGATAATCCCTGTTGATTGAAACCCTTTATCTTTCACTGCTTCATTCCAATAACTCAGTTCTTCATCATTTTTCACACGAATAGCTAAATGATGAATACTTCCTTTACCAGGTCTTTCACTCTCTCCCTCTTGCTGTTTCACCAAAATTTCTCCAAAAGATTGGCCAGCGATAGATTGATAAATCCCCTCATCGTCTGAACGAGATACTTCTTTATAACCAAACAAATCTGTTAGTGTTTTTGATAATTTATTTAAACTGCGTACTGTCATTTCAACTGTTCCCATACCTAAAATACGATGATTTTCCTCTACAGAAGAATCATCCCATGCAGTCCAATATTCAGGCACTTCTTCACTTTTATTATTTAGTAGCACTAACCGTAAACCGTCCGGATCTTCAAAGTGCAGAGCATCACGACCCGCGTATGTTGTAATTTCTCCATGAGTCACTTGCAATGATTCAAAACGTTTCTTCCAAAATGTAAGACTCTCTGACGAAGGTACGAGTAAACCTATTTGTGTGATTGCATTTGTACCACGAACTGTTCTACCTACATTCGGCATTTCAAAAAATGATAATTCAGTTCCTGCACTACCTGTTAAATCACCATAAAACAAATGATACATAAATGGATTATCTTGATTGACTGTCTTTTTCACCCGGCGTAGCCCTAACACATTTTGATAAAAATCATTATTCACTTGTGCATTTTTTGTCACCATCGAAATGTGGTGATGTCCTGGAATTGTGTACATAATATTTCCTCCTCTGACTATCACTTGATTAGTCAATTGATAGTGTAAAAAAAATTACTCGTGTGGTAATTCTTTTTTTTCACTATGCTTATGAACTTTTGTCATTAACTCGTATAGTATTTTCTGTTCTTCCTCATTCAATACATCATCAAAAAATGATGATTGAAATGCAAGTTGCTCTGGTAATGATCTTTCTAATACCGCTTCACCCTTATCAGTAAGGCTAATCGTTTTCGTTTTCCATTCTTGTTTTCGTGCAATATATCCTTCTTTTTCAAGGCGTGTTAACATTCGAGAAATACCACCTTGTGTAACGGTAACTTTCTCCGCTAACTCCATTTGTGTAAGTGGTTGATAAATTCGTATTTGCATAAGTACATCAAATTGAGCTGTCGTCAAATCAAAACGTTTCAAAAACTCATTTGACATCTGATTACTTTGGTTCGTAAATCGTATTAATCGTAACCAGATTAACGATCCTATCGTATTTTCACGCATGTTTTATCACTTCCTATCGTTAATCTCACTATCACTTTACCAATCAAGTGATAGTAATGCAAGTGAAAATTACATATATTTTCTTCACTCTGATATACAGCAGAAAGAACCCATCTTACAATGGATTTTTTCCGTACAATCATTTTTATAATCTTTATCGTGAGATGTGTAAAATCTCATAAATTGTAATACCGTTCATTGCATTAATTTCAGGCTTCTCTTCATAAAAACTAAATTGACTATATCCCCATTTATCTGGATTATAAACTAATATATTCCCTAAATTCTTTTCTGTATCTTGCGCATTTTGATGCACAGTATTAAATTGAGTCCCAATCAAAGATTTACTTTGAGAGATACTTCCTGCATATTCAACAATATATCTACTCTTCTGAAAATCATCACTTAGATTAACAACTAAAGGAACACCAATATTAATTTGTTGCCATCCAAATGAGTCTAAAATATTGTCGTAATAACCATCAAAGATAAATCTATTCATCCCTTCATGGTTATTCCATATATATAATGGAGCGTAACAATTAAATAAATTTTCATTTTCCCCTGCTTCAGTAATTAAATATGCTTTAAAATTTAGGTCTTGAAAATCGTCTGTTTTATACCCATTATTTTTTATCCTTTGTCTAATTATCCCCATATCATAATCTTTTGGCAAAATGACCTTATATTGCATCCCAATCATGTTTATCACTCACTTTCGATATTATATACATAATGATAAATCGATGTTGGATCGGTGTAAAATAGGTATAAATTATGCTTGGTATCATTTATAATGATACCAAATAAGGGGTTGAAATGAATGGAAATAAATGATCTTATCATATTTAAAACTGTAGCTAATGAAGGCTCTATTAGTAAAGCTGCTAAAGAGTTAGGTTATGTGCAACCAAATGTAACTGAGCGAATCAAAAAATTAGAACAAGAATTAGAAACACCTTTATTACATAGAGATAACAAGGGGGTTTCACTGCTACCTTCAGGTGACATTTTGTTAGATTATACGAATAAAATATTGAATTTATTAGAGGAAGCTAAAAATGAAATTAAAACGAACACTTCTTATCGAATAGCGACGTCACAATCTATTTTAGCTAGTTATTTGAGTGTACGTATTAAAGAAAATTTCAGAAATTATCAAGTATATATAGAAAGTAGTAGCCATCTCCAAAAACTGTTACAAAAAGTTGATATGGTCATAACTTATGAGGATAATCTAGATTCCACCTTTAACAAAGTATTCAGTACAACAATTTCTATTGGCTTATTAAAAGCAAAAGAAAAGTGTAAAGTCGACTATTCAAAGGAACTATTTTTCGTTAGTAACGATACGAAGTGCCCCTTTAGAAATCGGACAATACAATTTCTAAAAGAAAACAATCTATCTCAGCGTCAACTTCAACAGTTAGACTCTTATTCACTTATTGAAGAATTTATTGCTGAAGGAAATGGTATAGCTTTTTTACCGATTAAAAATGATAAATTAGCACCAATTGAAGATGTGGCGATTGAAAAATTATCTATTAACTTCTTTACAACTCAAGACTTAGAAAAAGAGATTCCAGGTGAACTATTTAACAAATAAGGCCGTTATACTTGTTATATTTTTTCGGCAAATCGATATCCCTTGTCGAATCGCTGATATATTTCAAGTTGCGGTCGATAAATTTTAAAAATCGCTGATATATTTCGAGTTGCGGTCGATATATTCGAAAAATCGCCGATATAATTTCATTTATTATCGTACAGCTCAACAAAATAAAAAGAGATGTTACCTAGTTAAAAAGTTCAACTACTAGGGCATCCCTTTTCATCTTGGAGACTTGCCTCATTATCCATACATTTCATTAGACTTTACACGTTCTGCTCCACCCCGGTGCTTTTCTCCTTCTTACTTCTTTTTAAATTCTTCAACTTCTTAAACGTTCCAACTAATCCTTTCGGAAAAACTAGAAGCACGATAATATACAACAAACCAAGAATAATCGTCCATCGTTCAAAAATCGGATACTCAGTCGCTAGTTCTGATAAATAATATTTCAGTGATTCAATAATCCCAGCTCCAGCAATGGCTCCGATTAACGTTCCAACTCCTCCGATCATTGTCATCAATAATGCATTTAGCGTCATATCAATTGAAAATACCGTCGTATTTACAAAACGCAATGTGATAACGAATAATCCTCCGCTAATCGCAGCTACTATCCCTGCCACTACACTCGCGATAATTTTATAATGAAGAACTTTATACCCAAGTGCTTCAACACGTTGTTCATTTTGTGAAATTGCCTTTAATACTTTTCCAATAGAAGATTTTGTGAACAATCGTAACAAAATAAAAATAGTAATTAAACATATAAGTGTTACGTAATAATACGTAAAACGATCACGGAATATATCTGGTACACCAAATGTAAATCCATCTCCTCCATGAGTCAGTGAACGCCATTTTTCAGCAAGTACAAAAAACAATTGGGAAATAGCGAGCGTTAACATTGCATAAAAATGACTTTTCAAACGTAACGAAAGCAAACCGATTATATAGCTTACAATAGCTGAAATAATTACAGCGGCCGCTATTCCTATAAAAAAGTTCGTTATCGATATTCCTTGCCGATCAAATAATAGTGCTACCCCATATGCTCCTATACCAAAGAACATGCAATGACCAAATGAAACAATACCTGTATATCCAAGCAGCACATCAAAACTCATAGCGAAAATAGCAAAGATGAAGATTTGAGTGAACAAAATTAACAAGCTCCGTGAATCATTTACGAACGGAAATACACTTAAACAAATGAGCATAAATAATCCAAAGTATACTTTGATTCGATCCGATATGCTGTTCACCATTTCACCCCTTTTCACCAACGAGCCCCGTTGGCTTCACTATCAAGAAAAATAGTAACATTAACATATTGATTGCAAGCGATAAATCTGGCATAAAATACGCTGTAAAAGCTCCGGCTAAACCGACGATTAAAGAAGCTATCGCCGAACCTTGTACACTACCTAATCCTCCAATGATAACTACTATAAAAGCTAAAATTGCGTACTGCATGCCCATCTCAGCGAAAATAACGCCTGAATATGGTGCAAGTAGGAAACCACCTAACGCAGCCATCCCCGCTCCTAATAAAAAGACAAACGAGAATATCGCTTTTACGTTAATACCAAGGGCCTGAACCATCTCTTTATCCATTACACCCGCGCGAATCATTAGTCCTATCTTTGTTTTTTTCAGCAGTAATAGTAAAGCAATGTAAATTAGTATCCCAACTAAAATGACGAATAGGCGATATTTAATTAGTATAACGCCTCCAAATGTAAAACTTCCTTGTAACCATAACGGTAATTTTGCCCCAATGGGATTTGGTCCCCAAAATATTTTGATGCACTCGCTAAGAACGAGCATTCCTCCGAGCGTAACGAGAAGCTGCCGAACATGGTTTCCATACACTGGCCTAATAAGAAATCTTTCTAAAATGAAACCAAGAAACATCCCCATAGCGACTGCTCCAATTAGCGCTAATAAATAACTCCCTGTCATATTGAATAACCAAACGCCTGTAAATGCTCCCCATGCAAATAAACCGCCATGTGCAAAATTCAGTACGCTCATTAAACCGAAAATAAGTGATAGACCAGACGCTAATAAAAAAATAAGCATCCCTGTCGAAACGCCGTTTACAAATAAGTTAATTAGCACATCCACGTTCTATCCCCCCGTATCAATGTTAAGAAATACCTAAATATTTATGACATGTTTCCTTATCCTCTCGCAGTTCCTCCATGAAACCGTTATGCACAATGCGCCCATTATCCATAATGTAGAAGTAATCACCGATTTGACTAGCCATCATGAAATTTTGTTCAACAAGTAAAACAGTCGTTTTCTCCTTCATTTTCAAAATTGCTACCATTAATTTTTCTATCATAATTGGAGACAGCCCTTTACTCGGCTCATCAATAAGCAATAGTCCATCACTATTGATAAATGCTCTTGAAATCGCCAGCATTTGTTTTTGTCCCCCGCTTAAAAGTCCGCTTTTTTTATACCAAAATTGCTTTAAGTCTGGAAAAAGTTCAAGCATCCATTCTAGCTTCTCTTCCGCTTCTTCCCCGTTTTTCCCCTTAGCAAGTACGAATGTCTCTTCTACCGTTAAATCATGAAAAACCCCTTGATTTTCCGGCACATAGCCTATACCTTTTCTTGAAATTAAATGTGTAGATAGTCCATTTACTTTTGTACTATCATAATAAACTTCTCCATTTGCTATCCGGTGAAATCCCATAACTGAGCGCAATGTTGTTGTTTTTCCAGCTCCATTTCTTCCAAACAATACAGTAATCGTCCCTTTCTCAACCGAGAGGGATACTCCTTGTAAAATATGAAACTGATCTAAATACGTCTCAATATTATTCACTTGTAATAGTGCCACTGTATAATCCCCCTAAATAAGCACTTTGTACACGTTCATCTTTCATCATCTCTTCCGGTAATCCTTCAGCCAATAACTCACCATGAAATAAAACGATAAGATGATCTGATAAACCTAGCACCATATCCATTTTGTGTTCAATAAGTACAATTGTGCTCTCTGGATTCTTTTTAATATTTTCGATTACTTGTAATATAGCCGGAACTTCCTCAACTGAAATACCTGCCGTCGGCTCATCAAGTAGTAATACATCTGTCTTTAATGCTAACAACATAGCAAGCTCTAACTTTCTTTTTTCCCCGTGAGCTAAATCTTTTGCCAATACGTCCCCTTTCTCGTGAAGTAGTACTGTTTTTAAAAGACGTCTCGCCTCTCCAGTTTGCTGCTTTAACTTAGCTGAATTCGGAAAGAAACTATAATAATCTTGAACGAATGATTGAACACTTAAACGCACATTTTCAAGCACTGTTAGCTCTGGGAAAATATTCGTCAGTTGAAAAGAACGACCAATTCCTAAGCGTGTTCGATCTGAGATTGATAGCTTTGTAATATCCTGCCCTTTAAAATAAACTTCACCTTTCGTCGGAGAAATTTGCCCACTTAGTAGATTGAATAAAGTTGTCTTTCCGGCACCATTCGGTCCAATAATTGAAATGAGCTTTCCTTTTTGTACCGTTACATTAACATCCTTAATAACATGATGTTCACCAAAAGATACACAAAGATTTTTAGTCTCTAACAAATGTGTCACAAGATCCCTCCCTTAAAAGCGCTTGTGTTTAAATTTTTAAAAGAAACGAGTATAAAGAGGGAATTCCCTCTTTATACAAATAGTACTGAAAATTCAGTTTATTTATTTTGAACTGATGGTTCTGTTTCTTTCATCGTTAATTCTCTCTCTAGCACTGGTACAGGATAATCAACACCCTCTTGCTTTTTCAACGTTATAGAATACAGAGTTTGTAATGCTTGATGATCTTTCTCTCTAAATTTCATCTTGCCTTTCGGTGTATCAAATTCCATTCCTTCCATTTTCTTAATAAGTGTATCTACATCCGTATCGCCCTTCGTTTTCTTTAAAGCTTCGACGATAGAAATCGCCGCGGACATTCCTCCCGCTGTAAATAAATCTGGAACAGCACCATTAAAACGTTTTTTATGTTCTTCTACTAACCAATCATTCACTTTATTTTTAGGAAGTGTGTGATAATATACAGAAAATCCTTGCATTCCTACTAACGCATCCATCGTTTTTAATGCTGGTATATCAGGTGCACCAGTAGAAATTTTAATGCCTTGTGCTTCCACATTCATATCTTTCAACTGTTTCCATGGAGAATTCGCACCTGCCCAAACGATAAATAAATAATCTGGTTTTGAGCTTATAATATTTTGAATATTTGCAGTGAAGTCAGTTGAATTTGTATCAGCATATTGCTCGTTTACAATATTCGCACCTAATTTCTTCGCTCCAGCCTTGAATGCAGCAATCCCCTCACGACCGTAAGCATTATCTTGTGCTAGCGTTGCTATTTTCACATCTTTTTTAGCAATTGCCGCAGCACCAGCCACTGCATCTTGAGATGAATTTCTACCTGTTCTAAAAATATATTTATTCCAGTTCTTTCCGGTAATGCTATCAGCCACTGCCGGTTCTACAACCATAATTTTTTCATATTCTTGAGCTATCGGTAATACTGCTAATGTATCACTTGAACTAGAAGATCCGACTAAAAAATCAACTTTCTCTTCTTCTAATAATTTTGTAGCCTTCTTAACTGCTACATCAGCTTTCGTTTCTGTATCTTCTACAACAAACTTAATCTTCTTCCCTTCCACTTTCCCTGTTCCACCTGTTGCATAGTCTAACCCTAATTCAAATCCATTTACCGTTTGTTTTCCATACGATTCTAGCGGACCTGTTAATGAGGCAAGAACTCCTACCTTAATCGTTTTTTCATCTTCTGTACTTGTCTTCTTTCCTGAACAAGCTGCCGTTACTAATAATGATCCCAAAACACAACCAGTCACCAATGTTTTTAGCCACTTACGTTTTTTCATCGACATTGTGATCCTCCCCATACTTTACTTTCTGATAGAATCAAATACGCCAAAGTAACCCATCCGTAATTATGACTTTTTCTTTGAATACTATAAACAAGGTTGTTAGTATAAATGTATTTTCTCCGATTTCCATTCAATACCTTTACAATTTGATATAAATATTTTATTCCTATACATACAACATTTCCACACTATTAAACTTCTACCCTTTCTAACAAGTATTTTGAGTCTCCAGCATTAATTTGCTTTCTTAAAAAATTGAATTCTTTGGAGTAAACCATCTGCAATTATTATATTTCCTTGACTATCTACATCTATTCCTTGTGGTGAAAAGAACTGTCCTGACATACCGTTAAAACTTCCAAAAGACTCTAAAAAAATTCCATTCTCATTATAAATATTTACACGATTATTAGAAGTATCTGTGACATAAACCGTATTATTTATATCAATTTCAATTCCTATTGGCAAAAAGAGATCTCCTGGACCCTCTCTCCAATTTTCTAGCGGATCTAAGTTTCCTGCCCCATTATTTGTACCCCATTTAGTAAGAAATTTACCGTTGTTATCAAATTTTTGAATCCTATTATTAATCCGATCAACAACATAAACATTATCTTTTGAATCAATTGCTAATTGCATAGGTTGTGAAAACTCTCCCTCTCCACTTCCCTTTCTCCCCCATTCTTTCATATATACAAAGAATGGATTGAATTTTTGAATACGGTTATTTTCTGAATCAGCTATAAATATGTTTCCTTTACTATCAATTGCTATTCCAGATGGAAATTGAAAAAATCCTGGTAATACTCCAAATGAACCATATGAAGCAAGCACTGTCCCTGAATTAGTAAACTTTTGGATACGATGATTTACAGAATCAGATACATACACATTATTGTAACGATCCATTGCAATTTGTCTCGGAACAAAAAACTGTCCTGGAAGACTTCCGAATCCAAGTGGTCCACCAGCACCAAATAAACTTCCCCACTTCCCAACAATCTTCCCAGATACATCATATTTTAAAATTCGATGATTAAAGGAATCAGATACAAAAACATTCCCATTCGTGTCTCTTTCAACATCATAAGGCCCTGAGTACTGTGTATCTCCATTCCTTTCATTACCTATGATTTTCTTCATTATCGCTGTTAAACCTACCTCATTATATAAAAGTACACGATTATTTCCCGTATCCGTAATAAAGATATTCCCTTGACCATCTGGAAGAACTTGATTGGGATAAACAAATTGAAAAAAGTTACCTACTGTATATAAAAATTGATCTTTATTTGTAAATTTCATTATCCGATTATTATATGTATCTGCTACATATAACGATCCAGATATTGAATCGAAATTTATTCCTCTTGGATGATAGAATTGATATGGACCTAAACCTGCACTTCCATTTCCGATTACCCGCTGAAACTCCCCATTTTTATCAAACACTTGAATACGATTGTTATATGTGTCCGCAATATAAATCTCATCTTGTTTATTTATCGCGATTCCTTGCGGTAAAGCAAATTCTCCATTCGCCTTTCCATAACTCCCGATTGTTTGAATATACTCTCCATCTGGGCTATATTTTTGAATACGATGATTGTACTCATCCGTAATATAGTAATTGTTATTGCTATCTACTGCAATTTCCCTAGGAAAAGAGAACTGCGCATTTCCTTGACCTTTCGTGCCCCAACTTTTAATAAATTGAAACTGCTCATTAAATTTTTGAATACGATAATTTGCTGTATCCGCGACTAAAATATTACCTTCCTTATCAACAGCAATACCAAATGGCATATTAAACTGTCCCGTACCTTCGCCTAAAGTTCCTATAGCGTCAACAATTTCTCCATTCTTATCTATTTTCACAACCCTATTATTTCCCATATCAACAACATACAAGTATCCTTTTGCATCCCTTGCCATTGCTACAGGCGTCCTTAATAACTTAGAAGTATCTTGCTCACTCCCCCATGATTTCACATATTTTACAGCCGAGGCACTTCCTACAGAAGTAAACATCCCAAGACTCACAGTAACAATGAAAAAGCAACATATAATTTTTTTGATAAAATCCATCCTTACTACCACCTGATCACAGTAGCTGCCCAAGTATACCCAGTACCTGCACTAACAGCTACTGCAATATCTCCAGGCTGTAATTTCCCTTGTTCATTTGCAAAGTGAAGACCGATACACGGGTCAAGCGCTGACATATGCCCATAATGATCTAAATATACAACTTGTTCTTCTACTAAGCCCAGCCCCTGTAACAATTCTATTAACATAGAGCGTTTTGTATGCAGTGGTAACAATACTTTAATATCTTTGGGAGTTAATCCACTTTTTCTTAATGCCTCCCGAATAACCTTTTCAAAGTTAGGAGTTGAAATCGGGTCTAAACGTTCTTTCATACTAATAGGATCTATTACATCGATATAATGTTGTCGATTCTCAACCGTATCATAACTAGCAAGTTGTTTCGATCCACCTGCCGGGATACGAACATCTTCGTGAAATGAGCCATCCGTTATAATAGCACTTCCTAATATTTCACCATTTATAGCTCCTTTTTTTACTAAAGCTGCACTTCCACCATCAGCGAAATTAAACATAAAACGTGAGCGCGGGTTATCATAATCTACAATTTGAGATTCTTTACATCCACCTACTAACAAAATATTTTCAATTGATTTATCGGAATTGAGCATATCTTTTGCGACTTTGAGGACAATTGGAAAACAAGAACTAACATTCATAATTTCAAAAGCATAGGCATTTTTCAATCCAAGTTCATGCTGAATTTTTGGGGCACTAGACCATACGTGGTAATCTTTATGTGGGCTGCCAAAATAAATGACTACATCAATAGATAGAGGATCGATTTCCAATAAAATTGGCTTTGCGGCAGCAATTGCTAAATCTGATGCATGCATCGTTTCGTCTGCGACATGTTTTTCATATAATCCAAACTTTTCTATAATAATTTTTTCAGGAATACCTGTTTTTGCAGATAAATCTGCCGCTGTCTCTACACCTTTTGGGAAGAAAACACCAGTCGCTTCAATCCCAATATTCATTAGACCACTCCCCCTTCTTTCGGCACCATCATAGTAGCTACACCTGTTAATACTAATTCTCCATTTTGATTATGACACTCAGTAACTAATTTTAATATTCTCTTCTCTTTAAAAAACTCTTGGACAGTTGCAGTAGCTGTAATTGTATCCCCTATAAAAACCGGTGCTGTAAATTTAATAGTTTGTTCCATATAAACAGATCCTTTTCCTGGTAAATGAACCCCTAATAATTGAGATAATAAACTAGAAGTTAGTAAACCATGAGCTATTCTTTGATTAAATCTAGTTTTTTTCGCATACTCATGATCAATATGGATTGGATTAAAATCCCCACTCAAGCCTGCAAATAGAACAAAATCTGTTTCCGTTATTGTTTTACTACATGTTGCCTGTTGGCCAGGGCTATATATGGTCATGCCTTCACCTACTTTTCAATTGATTAACTAACTGTACTTTTTGAATTTTACCAGTCGCATTTTTAGGTAATTCCTCTAGAAATACAATCTCTTTTGGAATTTTATATTTTGCTAGAAATAAACGACAATGATCGATTACTTCTTTTTCAGTTAATACACTTCTACTCTTTTTCACAACAAAGGCGATTGGAACCTCTCCCCACTTTAAATGTTGCGTACCAATGACCGCTACCTCACATACTTCCGAAAGCTTATTAATGACTTGTTCTACTTCAAGTGGATAAATATTTTCACCACCTGAAATTATCATTTCTTTTTTTCTACCGACAATGTATACAAAACCATCTTCATCAACTTTAGCTAAATCACCCGTATATAACCAACCATCTTGGATAGTTGCCTCTGTTGCATCTGGTCGATTCCAATATTCCCTCATTACATTCGGCCCTCTAATAATTAACTCTCCAACTTCACCAACTTCAACTTTATTTTTATTTTCATCGATAAGTACATAATCACAAAACAGAACAGGTTTTCCAATTGAGCCTACTTTACGTCTTGCATCTTCTTCTGAAAGCATAAATACGGTTGGTGATGTTTCCGTCATACCAAAACCTTGACCAAATAAAAATCCTCTATCTATAAACTCTTGTATCAACTCTTCTGGACACGGAGCACCACCGTTATAAAACCAGCGAACTGATTGTAAATTCGTAGTTTCAAAATTTGAGCAATTAATTAATGATTGATGAATTGTAGGTACTCCCATCACAACAGTCACTTTATGTTTTTCTATCATGGAAAGAGCTGTAGTTGGCTCGAATTTTCTTGGAATAATGATCATTCCACCTGCAAACAAAGTCGGAAATGCAAATAAACCCATCCCCCCAATATGAAATAAAGGCAATAATACAATACAACGATCGTGAATAGTTAGATCAATCGCTAGCGTATTATTAAGCGCATTCCAAAACATATTTTTTTGTGTAAGTACAGCCCCTTTCGGTGTTCCTGTTGTTCCCGATGTATAACATATAACAAAGGATGCGCTTTCATTTATATCCTCAAAATATTGCGTTTTTCTATCTTCTATTTCTTTTAAACTATTAATCGAAATAACTCTTTGTACATATGATACCTTCTCCATTGAAAGTGCCATGTTTTGAAATGTTTCCTCTACAAATAAAACTGTAGTTCCACTATCTTTCAACTGGAATATAAGTTCATTTTCTGTTAATCGTATATTAAGTGGTACAGCAATACATTCTGCCTTCGCTATAGCAAATAAAAGGACAATATATTCCAAACTGTTTTGTGATAAAATAGCTATCCTCTCTCCTTTTTGCATATTTAAATCGCAAATTAAATATGCTGCTACTTTACTCACATACTCATGTAATTGTTTATAAGTTATTTCCTCTGCTTCCGTAATAATGGCAATGCGATCTGGATGTAAATACGCTCTTTTTTCAATCCAATAAGCAATGCCTTGCATATTTCTCTCCCCCTATCTTTTCTTCAACCCTTCGAATATTAATGCCATCGCTGATTCAAAAGCATTTTCAGGAACATCTTGCCCTTCCCAATGTCCCCATCGCATACCTAGAAACTGTCCAATTGACATAAGACAATATGCGGTTGTTTCCGTATCAAGCCTTTTAAACTCCTCCGCTTCCATACCTGCCGATAAACTTTTGATAAATCCAGTTGCCAATTTTGCATAGTACCATTTATATATTTCGTTATCAACGACAACTGCTTGTTGTACTATATTATATAAATTCGGTCGTGTTTTTACCCATCGAAAAAATGCTTGAAAACCTCTTCTTTGTGCCTCCTCATTACTAGATCCCCCTTTCATTTCTTCTTTAATAATTAAGCGTAATTCACGGTTAAACTTGCGAATTAATTCATCAAATATATCTTTTTTAGTTGGAAAATAATTATAAAATGTTCCGTGTGCCACATTTGCTTCTTGCGTAATATTCACAATAGAAGCCTCATAATATCCTTTACTACCAAATACTTTTTCTGCAGCACACAATAACTTTTCTCTCGTTTCAAGTCCTTTTGTTGTTAAGTTTTTTACATCCACTATTATTTTTTCTGACACCTGAATCACCTCTTAGATTTGATTATAAATTTATTTCTGAATTTTACAACTATTTTAATTAGGCAAAATCCGACAAGTACTTTTCCGTACACTAAAAAAGACTAACCTAAAATAGGTTAGTCTTTTACTTTCAGTTAGCGTTAAATTCGACCTTCTCTAACCCTTCAACCAATTGTTTCTTATCTAGCCCTTCCCCTATTATCACCAAGTTTGTCGGGAAACCGAAATCCTGTTCTAATAAAGTTGGTACCCCAAATGAATATTGTAATAAGTGTGGGTACTTATCCCCATGGAATTTCACGAAACCTTTCACACGATAAATGCCATCAGGTAAATTTGAAAGCCATTCATATAATTTATCTTGATCGATTGATTTCGTAAATTGATATGTCATCGTTTGTATATGCAAATGCTGTTGTACATGTAATGTTTCATGCTCTTCATTACTTCCAAATTCAGCTTCTTCTATATCATTCAAAGATATATTGCAATACTTTGTTTCATACAATTTCGCATGATTATTGATTGCTTTTACGTCTTCAAATACTTTGTTCTTATCTTCCTCTGTTAATAAATCTGATTTATTAATGAGAATATGGCTTCCATATTTCAATTGCTCATGTAATAGCTGTTGTACATTTGCACTTAATACACTTCGATTTAACCATCTCACTGCATCTAATACGACTACTATAGATTTCACTTCAAGGAAAGGTGCTAGAATTGGTGATACACATGCATCTAACACTTCAATTGGATGTGCGACACCTGTTGTTTCTATATAAATTACATCCGGTCTTTCTTGTTGATATAAAGAATGTAATTGTATTTCAAGCTCTTCTTTTAACGTACAACAAATACATCCTTTTAGAAGTTCTCTTAACACATTCTCTTTTCCAATAATATCTGTATCTACCGAGTATTCACCTATTTCATTCATTAAAACAGCAACTTTTCGATTTTTCTTCTTTTCTGCTAATAATAAGTTTTGCAGTAACGTTGATTTTCCGCTTCCTAAAAAACCACCTAATATATGAATTTCTACTTTACTCATATGACCGACCATCCATTTCTCTACTTCAAATCTCTTCAAAGCGTAATTATTACGATTTATATTTATCATTTTATTAAAAGAATAACTATTTGTAAACAAAACTGCCCGATTATCGTTTCATTTTTCATTCACTTCATGAGCAACTCTAATTCCAGACTCGATTGCTCCTTGCATCCACCCGTGTGTTAACGTCGTATGTTCTCCTGCAAAGTGCACCCTTCCAGCTGCTGGTGTAATATACGGAAACAATTCAAGCTCTTGCCCTGGTTCAAAAGCTGTAAATGCTCCGCAAGAATACGGGTTTTGACTCCAACTAAAAGAAGCACCTGTAACAAACTCACTATAAACCACGTTACCATATATTTGCGCTAAATTTTTTAATGCATAACGAATACGTTCTCTATTCGAGAGACTATCCCATGTTAGCGCCTCATCTGCCCACGTATAACTTGCTAAAACGATAGCTGCCCCTGGTGTATGAATGCCATAACTCGGATAATATGTAAAGCGTATAGGTAAATCTGTAATTGATTTCCCGCCACACTGCCCCGCTCTTTCCCAAAATCTACTTTTGAACTCTATCGCAATTTTAGTCGCTGCAATATAATTCAATTCACGGATTGCCCGTCTTTTAAAATAAGAGAATAAATGATACGGCTGGACTTCTACAAAGCGCAAAGCTGAAAATGGAATTGTGACAATGGCTATATCACCCGTTATTATAAATCGCTCTAACGTTTGTTCACGGTTTACTTGCATCATCACTTTATTATCTTCTTGAATTATTTTTTCTACTTTATATGACATGAAAATATTATTCTTTAGCTGTTGTAAAAATGAATTTGGTAATGCATCCATCCCTCCCGTTATCTCGTAATATTTTGTCGTTGAAGTAAAAAAAATCATTTCCCGCAATACTTCAATTAAAGACATTCCCATATATGCTTCCATATCAAGAAGTACACCGATCATATCTATTGCTCCATCAGAATAATACTCGGTTAAAAAAGAACCGAGTGAATATGTTTTATACTTTTTTTCAACAATAATCCAGTTTTTATTAGGATCTTTCTTAATATAATTAAGTATCGGTTCTAATACCTCTAACATTAATCCTTCTGCCGTTTTCCCTCTTTCTTTTTCTAAAACTGGATATCCGAGTAAACTTGGATCATTTTCAAACATATTCAATCTCGTTCTAATATTATTCGTATAGATTATATCTGAAGAAGTTTTATTAATAAAAAGATTTAACTTTAGTTTAAATTTACGAATGTAAGCTAAAGTTAAATCATGAGTCTCCGGAATACGCATAGGGCCTGCGTTAAAATATAATCCTGCGCTAAATGGCTTACGAATTGTATACACCCTGCCGCCTATTCTGTTATTTGCTTCTATAATCGTTACCTCGTGCCCAGCTTCTTTTAATAAAGATGCTGCAACTAATCCAGATATCCCCGCACCAGCAATTGTAATCCTTTTGGGGTTAGTTGTTTTGGCAAGCCCCTCATGGATAATTTGAAGCATTTTTTCCATCGATAATGGATTCCCCATGCCAATTCCCCTTTTATGAAGGATTTTACTGAATTATATTCGTTTAGCAGGGTTCCTATGTTTCGGTCAAGTAATTGGGCAGATATATTTTCAATCACTTGAATATCTTTCATAAAATGTAATAAAATAGATATGAAACTATAGAAGTAAGACGTATTATCTTACATAATAAAATTAACGAAATAGCGAGGAATTTTGAAATGAAAAAAGGTATTAACCGTGTTGTATTAGTAGGAACAGGAGCAGTAGGATGTAGCTATGCTTACTGTATGATTAACCAAGCTGTCGCTGAAGAATTTGTTTTAGTTGATGTAAATGAAGCAAAAGCAGAAGGAGAAGCAATGGACTTAAGCCATGCCGTACCTTTCGCACCAGCTCCAACAAAAGTTTGGAAAGGTAGTTATGAAGATTGTAAAGACGCAGATCTTGTTGTAATAACAGCTGGATTACCACAAAAGCCAGGTGAAACACGCTTAGATTTAGTCGAGAAAAACGCTAAAATCTTCAAACAAATTGTTCGTAGCATTATGGACAGCGGATTTGATGGTATCTTCTTAATCGCAACTAACCCTGTAGATATTTTAACTTACGTAACTTGGAAAGAATCTGGTTTACCGAAAGAACGAGTAATCGGTTCTGGTACAACACTTGATTCTGCTCGTTTCCGCTATATGTTAGGTGAGTACTTCGATATTGGACCTCATAACATTCACGCTTATATTATTGGAGAGCACGGTGATACAGAACTTCCAGTTTGGAGTCACGTATCAGTTGGTATTCAAAAACTAGAAACACTTCTTGAAAAAGACAACACATATAACCAAAAAGATTTAGATGAAATCTTTATAAACGTTCGTGACGCAGCTTACCACATTATTGAACGAAAAGGTGCTACATACTACGGCATTGGTATGTCACTGCTGCGTGTTACGAAAGCAATCTTGAACAATGAAAACAGCGTATTAACTGTATCAGCATATCTTGAAGGTCAATACGGCCAACAAGACGTTTATATCGGCGTACCTGCTGTCTTAAACCGCGGCGGTGTTCGTGAAATTTTAGAAGTTGAATTAAGTGAAGAAGAAGAATTAAAATTCGATCATTCTGTTCAAGTATTAAAAGAAACACTGGCTCCTGTACTTTAATCAAATATTTAGTAAAAAAAGCAATCCAACTTATATTGGATTGCTTTTTATTTCCTCTCAATATAAACGTTAATATTCTCCATGGCAGAAAGGAGTGATTTCATGGATGATTCTTGGCCGATTGGAACCCTCTTACTAGCTGTAACATCCTTAATATTCTTAAGAACACTATTTCCAAAGAAAAAATAACTGATGTTTTCACCAAGAGAAAACATCAGTTACATTTTCTATCATTTATTATCTTTAATCGGTTCATCATTATTTACGTCAAGTACATCTAATAAAAAGATAAAGATTGGAATCCCGATAATAAGCCCCCATATTCCGAGGAAATGCTCTGAAAAGATAAGAATCATAAATGTATAAAAAACAGGCAAATTCGTTTTTGCAGACATAAATTTTGGATTTAAAAAATAACTTTCAAGAGCATGGATTACTGTAATGAATACTAGTATGTATACAACATACATAACCCCACCGACGTTATAGGCAATTATACAAAGTGGAAACAAGGAAATAATAACACCAGCAACTGGAATCAAGCCGAGTAGAAAGACCATGACAGCTAATACAAGAAGCTGCGGAAATCCTAAAATGACAAGTGCGATTACAGTGAGAACACAATTTACAACCGCAATTAAAAACTGTGCTTCAATCACCTTTCCAAACGATCTTGCAAATCTTTCGCCGAAATATGCAATCTCCTCATAAAAAATCTTTAATTTACTATCTTTAAATTTGGACGTGAATGAAATAATTCGCTCTTTTTCTAATAAGAAAAATAAGCTTAAAATAAGAGACAATAATATTTGTAAACTTACCTTTCCTATGTTTGCTATTGATTGATAAATGACATCCACACCTTGTTCAATATATTTTGATACTTCCATTTCATTAATTGCTGAAAGTACGTATCTAATCATCTCATTATCAGGTGGATGTTGAAAAAATAATTTAAATTGATAAATTAATTGTGAAATTTGTATCGTTAGTACCGGTAAATACTTATACAATGTTGTGACAATAAAGGTCACTAATATTATATATAAACAAGCAATAACTACCTTCCTATTCACTTTCAATTTCTTTGAAATAAAGCGTTGAAACCGATCCATTAAAAATGTCAGTATAAACGTAATTAAGATTAAATTGATCATACTTTTTAATCCGTATAATACAAGTGCTAATATTATTAAAACGAGCAACCGTTGAAACCCTCTACTTCGAAAGAAATTTTTCACTTCATTCATTAAGATTTAACCTCCCCCTTCAATGGATGGAAATTGGATATATTACAAAATATGCTTATCCGTTGTAATACTATTACATTTTATGAACTTCTATAGACAATCTTTCTTACTAATTAGAAAGAATCCTTTTTTTCTTTTGGAAAATAATTTTTATATACGTAATATCCTCCGGCACATGCCAATAGGACAATCCCTCCTGCGATAGACAACGTTACCTTTACCCATTTTTTCATGTTGCTTCCCCCACTCTACAAGTTGCTCACTAGTAAATTTTCAGATTGAAAAAAGAGAGTTATCTTCTTAACTCTCTCTAGACAAAATGCTAAACGATACAATTAATTATTTCAATCAAATCATTGCTTTTTTTCCATTCGCTTCGCTAACAATTCCTTCACTTGGTTATAGGTTAACCCTGAATTTTTATTTAAACGTTTTACTTCCTCAACATCAGTACCTACCACTGTATATTTTTTATCATCACTCATATTTTCACTTCCTTTTTCACCGGATTATTTCTTATATTTCTTCCCTAAATGCACATAAATTAACACCAATACAAAAAAGGAAGCTGTTTCTATCCCCAGCTTCCTTCTCATTATATATTGTATTTCTTAATAAAATTTCACTACATCTTCAGTAGGTAAAAATGTTCTTTCTCCTGGCTGTTCATTTGGTTCACCAAATGGCATTTGTCCGACTAAGCTCCACTCTGCTGGAATGTTCCAAGTTTCTTTCACTTCAGCATCTACGATTGGATTGTAATGTTGTAATGATGCTCCGATTCCTTCAGCCGATAATAACATCCATACAGTATGTTGTAACATTGCATTTCCTTGATGAGACCAGAATGGGAACTGATTTTTATATAATGGTGCATTTTCTTGCATTTTTTCTACTGTCGCTTGATCTTCAAAGAATAGTACTGTTCCTACACCTGCATGGAAGCCTTTTAGTCTTTCTACAGTTGCATCAAAGCTTTCTGCTGGTACGCGAGCTCTTAGTGTTTCTTTTACGATATCCCAAAACTTTTCATGCTCTCCATCCATTAATACGACCATACGGCCACTTTGCATATTGAAAGAAGTTGGTGCGTGTAAAGCTGTTTTTAAAACTTCTTCAATTTTTTCTTTTGTTATTGTAGCGCTTTTTGTTACTTTACGAATTGAACGGCGGTTTACGATTGCTTCTTTTAAATTTGTTGTAGTTGCTGACATTTTAATTCCTCCAAATGTATGTTTCATAATTTATTTAAACAAATTAATTTGATTCCTCCATGACAAACGAATTAGCAATAGCCATCCGTATTACATTGCATTCCTTCAAATGAATTTGTTTTATCCTTCTCGATTTCTTTATCAATTACTCTTTGTAACGTTTCTTTACTAGCAAGCCCTTGAATGACTTCATCTCCAATCATTACAGTTGGGACAGCCATAATATTCGCTTCATCATATGCATGTTGAATTGCTTCTTGATGTTTTTCTTTATATTTACGAGTTACTAAAGCATCTTTAAATTCAGCTTCAGGAAGCCCTACTTCTACCGCTAATTTCGTTAAAACATCAATATCCTCAATGTTTTGTTCTTCTTGGAAAAACGCTGTGAATACACGGTGATGATACTCATTTCCAAGTCCACGTTCTTTCGCAAATTGACATCCTTCGAAAGCTAAATGTGTATATGGATGCGGTGAAACACGTGGTAATCGCATTTCAATTCCTAATTTCTTTGCAGTAGGAAGTATGAAAGCATCCCATGAACCTAATTTATCTGGCTCATTCCAAGGATCTATTTTAGAATATGGACTTGGGCGCAATTCAAATGGCATCCATTCAATTTCTACATCTTTCTCTTTCGCTACTTCATCTAATGGACCTTTTGCTAAAAAGCAAAACGGGCATATAAAGTCTGAGTATACTTTCATTTTTACAGTCATATCTTTTACCCCTTATCTTTCTTTTAATGTTGTAATCATAAAGGTTACACCAAAACTAAAAAAATATTCGTTTCTATTTGTATTTATTTAAGCATTCATTTTTTCTTGCAACGATTCAAACAACTGCCCCATCGTAATATTTCTCAAAACTTCTTCCATCGCGGATTGTGCTTGAATTAAAATAACTTCTAACACAGCTTGAATATTTGCTCCAATTGGACAATCTGGATTTGGTTGCTCGTGCATATGAAATAGTTTGTCTTCTTCTACTACATTCACTGCGTGATATACATCTAACAATGTGATTTCATGTAAATCCTTTAATAATCCCGCACCACCTGGTCCACGATTTACGTAAACAAATCCAGCTTGTTTCAAGTAAGACATTATTTTGCGAATTACTACCGGATTTGTATTTACACTTTCGGCCATATAGTCCGACGTACAAACTGAAGATGGATTGTTTTTCAAAATAGATAAAATGTGAACAGCTATAGAAAAGCGGCTACTAATTTTCATCGTTATCACCACCTCGATGTAATCATTATAGTTACAACTAAGGGATAAGTCAATCCTTTTTATAGATTTTTTTAAGCAAATAAAAAAAGTGCCTCATTACGATATATGAGACACCTTATCTTATTCTGCAAATAACTCTTGAAATTCTTCAATAAATAACTGAACAGCAAGTGAAGCTTCCTTTAATGAAGGAACAGCTAAAGCAATCTCTCTCCACACTTGCGGCTCCAATTCTCGCGTTTGCACGTTCTTTGGTAAATTCGTTAAAGATAATTCAGCTAATATTGCAATTCCTAATCCTTCTTGAATCATATTTAAAGATGTTGTTACAGTCGAAACCGCATATTCAACTCGAAGTGGCACGTTTGCTTGTTTGAACATATCAATAATCGGCGGTTCATATCCACCTTTAAATAGTATAATCGGTTCGTTCTCTAAATCACTTATCGTAATAGAACTTTTCTTACAAAGGGGATGATCGTCCCTTAAAACTACAACCATCTTCCCTTTCGTTACTGGGACTATTTCCATATCTTTATTCGGTAAAATGACAATTCCAATATCGATAACTCGTGATAATAACCAATCTTCAACTTCTTTTAGCGCTCCCTCACAAAGAACTAATTGTAAATTGGGATACTTTTCACGAAAGATATTAATCATTTTCGGTAAGAAATACGCCGAGGCACTTGGAAAACTTCCTATACGAATCGTTCCAACTTCATGCCCTTTCTCCATCGCCACTTCTTGTTCAATCTTCTCAACACCATTCAAGATTTCTCTAATATGTACAAGAATTCTGTTTCCAACATCCGTAACGATTAACCCTTTTCGTTTATCACGTATAAGTATAGTAACTCCTAACTCTGACTCAATACTTGAAATCGCATGACTTACAGCTGGTTGCGTCATATTTAACACCCCGGCGGCCTTCGTAAAACTCCCTAATTCAACCGTTTTAATTAAAACTTGAAGTTGTGTAATGGTCATAACTAATCACTTATACTCCTTATAAAAAAGATTCATTTTATTTATCATAGTCGATATCATATCATAGTGAAATGAATAACAACAAGGAGGTCTCACAGTGACACAGCTTTCTCGAACTAAGACGGCCATAATCCTTACCTTTCTCGTTTTTATGTGGGGAATTAATTGGCCGTTATCTAAATTTGCTCTGCATTACACACCACCCGTACTCTTTGCAGGGATTAGAACATTAATAGGGGGATTTATCCTACTTATTTTCGCATTACCGAAATACAAACAATTAAATTTAAAGGAAACTTGGCATTTATACTTTATTTCATCTTTACTCAATATTATTTTATTTTACGGACTACAAACTGTCGGACTTCAGTATATGCCCGCCGGACTCTTCTCCGCAATCGTATTTCTCCAACCTGTCTTACTCGGCATTTTCTCATGGATTTGGCTTGAAGAATCAATGTATGGTTTGAAAGTTTTCGGACTTATTCTCGGATTTATTGGTGTAGGGGTTATTAGCTCTAGTAGTTTAACTGGACATATTTCTATTATTGGTGTGCTACTTGCTTTAGGATGCGCTATCGGCTGGGCACTCGGCACAGTATTTATTAAAAAAACTGGACACCGCGTTAATGCCATTTGGATGGTAACACTTCAACTTATTATTGGTGGATTTTGCTTAATCGGATTCGGTTCAGAATTTGAAAGTTGGTCTAACATCGCTTGGAGTATACCTTTTGTAAGTGTACTACTCTTTATTTCATTCTTCGTTATTGCAATGGGGTGGCTTGCTTACTTCACACTTGTTGGAGCTGGTGAAGCGAGTAAAGTTGGAGCTTATACATTCCTTATCCCTCTTATCGCTATTATTGTAAGTTCAATTTTCTTACATGAGGCCATTACAATTAGCCTATTTATTGGACTATTATTTATTGTGGTGAGTATTTGTTTTGTAAATATAAAGCCGAAAACACTTGCTGTAGGGCAGCAAGTTGAAGTGAAATAAATAGTTATAAGAAAGAGCCTACTGCTTATAGGCTCTTTCTTATAACTTACTTTTTACGACGTACTACAAAAATACACGTACCCACCGATGATGCAATCGCTAAAATAGATAAGACAATTGCTATTGTTTGCATATTACTTTTACCTTCATTCTTTTCCACACTAGACACTTCTCCATGTTCTCCCGTGAGTGATGTACCTTTTGTAATCGTCGTAAGTGAATGTGGCTTCTCTGCTTTCTCATCGCCTGTCCATTCAACAATTTCTCCGTCTTTGTATTGTTGATATGCATCCCAAGCTATTTTTTGCTCTTTATCTGGATTTTTAGCAACGAAAGTAAATCGCTGGAACTGACCAGGTAAAATTCCCTCTCCTGTTGCTTCCCATACTACAGTTTTAACTTTTCCAGCTGTATCTTTTTGTTCTTCTACTTTCCATCCTGGCACTGGCTCATACTGTTGAAACTCAACTCCAGACGGTATTTTCAGTGTGACTCTTGTTGTCGCCATATTTTTTTCAACCGGCACTTTTATTGTGTAAGTCTCCCAAGAGCTAACGTTAGAAGTTGCTGGTTTCACAGTCACATGAGCACTAACAGGTAACGAAAAAATCCCCATTGCAATTATAGTTGCTATCATTGTTGTTCCTAATTTTTTTATACGTTTCATTTTCTTATAACTCCTTTTTGACTATCTATAAGTAAGAAGTCCCTAGCGGCCACCTACAATAAATTTAAAATCTAAATCGAAGCTATCAAGAGATTTTGTTAATCCATGAACATGTATATTCCAGTTTCCTGTCATATTAATATACATCCCTTCCGCTTCATATTCTCCCGGTGAAACTGCCGAAACTTTAAATGAACCTTTGCCCATATTCATATCTAATGATTGAGTCGTCAATACGATTTGTTCCATATCGGTAACAGGCTGTCCATTCTCATCCTTTACATTAATATGGAATGTATTCTGTCCTACCTTATTAGGACTTACATGTAAAGTAAATTCATATCCATTATCTACTTGTTTACTCTCTGTAAAAGATCCAGTAGGGGGCATCGGCGGTGTTTGTACGTTTGTCATAAAGGCTACGATTATGAAAACGATAATCCCAACAATAAACTCTACTTTCACTGAAGCTCCTAACCTTTTTTGAGCTCTCATTCTCCCTTTCACATAATGAAAAATCCCCAATATCCCCATGCAAACGAATAAAAGTATCTTAGTTAATAAGGCTAATCCATACTTCGTATCAAATAGCGAATGGATCGTTGGAATAAAAAATGTACTATTAAAAAGACCTGTTATTAATATCACAATGACAGCACCTGTTGCCCATGGTGAAAAACGCTTAATCGCATCCCAATACATAGTCCACTTGGCATCCTCTTTACGCAAAAGAAGAATAATCGATGATAGACCACCAATCCATAATGAAGCTGCAAATAAATGTAGAAAATCCATAGCGATAGCAATTTCTTTAAACTTTAAACCATATGCGTGACTATTTAAGGCCTTCATTATAAGTAAACTAATGAACAATACAAGTGGAATGCTCCATACTTTAAAAGACGAGAGCTTTTCACGTTTCATCGCAAAATATGTAACAATCATGAGCGTACTAATAAGAGCAATTTGAGTGATCCATACATAACCAAAAACAGATAGCTGTAATGTTTCTTTTAATAATAAAGGATCGAATGCTTCTAGCCATGAAACATCAGCGTTCATTTTCGCTTGCAATGGTAAATTGAATAGTAAACTAATGAATATACCAAATAATGATATCCATATTATTTTCTTACTCCTTGATTGAATTTCAATTCCCTTCCCTTTATAAATAATAAGATTAAAGAATAGAACTCCTAAAAATAGTGAGAAACTTGTATATAAAATTCCGCGTTCCACAATCATATCGATTTGGGGAACATAGCCCATCTCTTCTACTTGTATATCATCTGTTCCCGCTTCTGCTGACCCAATACGGAATGGAATAACTCCTTGAATTGGATGTCCATCAGCTGAAATAGCTTTCCACTGAACAGAATAGAGACCATTTTTGAGATTCTCTTTTAGCCCAGCTTCTAATAATTTTTTATTACTTTTATCTATATGAGCATCTTTTAAATCTACTCTTTTACCTGAGGAGTCTCTTACAAATAATGTATTAAATCGTGAAACTTGTATATCCTCATCGAATTCAATTTTCACAACAGGTGGTGCTTTCTTTAACGTTTCATTTTCCGTAGGGTTTGATTTCACAACATACGCATGAGCAGATGCGCTTTTTGGTATCAATATGATAAACACACACGCAATTAATAGCCATGCCCCTAACCTTCTTATTGCTTTCACACTCATTTCACTTCTTTCTTTTTCGTCACTACACTTTCATTACTTTTTACTTTCCAAGTTTTATTTTCCGATAAAATATTAACCTGATTAAATATAAGGTTCTATACTGTATTACTCTCTATTTATTTCTCACCTCTATACTTTTAATATAATAGTAGCTACTTTCATAGATATTACTTACGTTTTTAAAGCTGATTATTATTATAGCATAAAGTATATTTATATAAGTTTCCGAAGAAGAAAAGTTATCGTGAATCATTTGTGAAGAAAGTGTGAAATACATAAATAAAAAGGCGTTACGTTATTACGTAACACCTTTCTCAAAAATATACTTCTTTTATTTCCCTTCCGGATAATCACAATACTCAATAATCGTTCCCTCTGTATCCGCTGGGTTAAGGTAAATTAATCTTCTACCATGTTTATTAATTCGAAGTGTATGTTCTAACGTTCGAATACCTTGTTCTTTTAACTCTTCTAAAGCTACATCTAAATCATCGACACGATAGGCAACGTGATGAACACCTTTACCTTTTTGCTTTATAAATCGCGCTATTGGAGAAGTTGTATTATTCGTCGGCGCAAGTAATTCAATTCTATCACCATCTACTTCAAGAATGGCTACTTCACTTTCAACACCGGGTGCTTCACTTACGTATCGATCTATTAAAGTTCCTAACAAAACTTTTTCATAAAAGCGTATCGTACTATCTATATCACGAACTGCGATTCCGATATGATCAATTGTTTTTTTCATTCTATTTCCCCTACTACTTTATTTTTTCTATCCTTATCAATATTAACAAAAAAAGTTATAGAAACAAATTCTATAACTTTTTAAATTTAGCCTATTTTCTTATTCGCTCTAGCTGCTGGTTGAACTTGATTTTTCACTTTTAAAACGCTAATACCATACCCGATAAATCCACCGATAATCGCTGGGAAGATCCAGCCTAAACCTACTTCCTGCATCGGAAGGAATTTAGTGAACACTCGGCTTACCACTTCAATGTTAGCTCCAGCTGCACTTAATCCATCAAATAAGCTGATGATAAACGTTACGATTAAACTCACTTGATAAACTTCAGCTCTTCCTTTGAATAACGAGTGGAAGAATGTTAAGAAAATCAACACGATTGCTAGTGGGTAAATCGCTGTTAATACAGGAACCGAAACTGAGATTAATTGCGTTAATCCAACATTCGCCACAATGGCACTAAACACACATAGCGTAATTGCAATTACTTTGTAAGGAACTTGCGGGAATAACTTATGGAAAAATGAAGAACATGCTGATACAAGTCCAACGCTAGTTGTTAAACAAGCAACTGTAATCATTAATCCTAATAATATTCCACCATATGATCCGAAATAGTAGTTCGAAACTTTCGCTAATACTTCTCCGCCATTTTCTAAATGTCCAAGCTTCGCAACACTTGAAGCTCCCATATAAGAAAGTGCTGTATAAATAATTGCTAAGATAGATGCTGCAATGATTGTTGCTTTTGCACAAACAACCATAATTTGTGTTTTCGTTTTCGCGCCTTTTTCTTTAATTGCATTAATGATGATGATCCCGAATACGAACGATGCAAGCGTGTCCATTGTTAAGTATCCTTCTTGGAATCCTTTAAAAAATGCATGTGATGTATACCCTTCAACTGGTGCTTGCATATCTCCAATCGGATGAATAAAAGCAACGATTACTAAAATACCGATGAATGTTAATTTAATTGGCGTTAATATTTTTCCAACAATATCGACAATTTTCGCAGGATTTAGCGAAAAAAAACAAGTGATGCTAAAGAATATAATTGTAAAAAGAATTAAAGGTGTAGAACCTAATCCCTCTGGCATAAAAGGCTTAAGACCAATTTCATAAGAAACGTTCCCTGTTCTTGGTATTGCAAATAATGGACCGATCGCTAAGTATAAAACTGTTGTAAACACAATCCCGAATACCGGATGAGCGCGACTTGCTAATGACTGTAAATCGTCTTTACCTGAAATTCCAAATGCTAATACACCAAGTAATGGCAATCCTACTCCTGTTACTAAAAATCCAGCGTTTGCAATCCATACATTCTCACCCGCTGATTGACCAAGCATAGCTGGGAAAATTAAATTCCCTGCTCCAAAAAATAGTGCAAATAACATTAATCCGATAACTACTATGAACGAAAACGGTACTTTATTCGTCATAATAAAACCCCCATTCAAAATTCCTTATCTCATTTCCAATTTTAACTAATTGAATTTTCTGAATATTTAATTTAAGTATCAACTATTCTTGAACTCATTATAGTTTGATATATAATATTTTGCAATACTATTTTCAAACTTTTCTTTTATTTTATAAATATACATTTTTTAACATAGAAACTAGACTAAAAAACCAACATGGTCATCCATGTTGGTTTTTCTCTTTTGCTATCCTAAATTAAAATTTTGCAGCTACTTTTTTAACGTTTTCTAAACCTTCTTCAACAATTTGTTGTGAGCGATCTGGATATTGATTGTGTCCTTCAATTACAACTGTCTCTGGATTTGTAATTCCCCAGAATCCAAGCACAGTTGTTACATAATTAACCGCCATTTCCATAGGAGCCATTTGTTCTGAAGAGTAATCTGAACCACGAGCACCTAATACAACTACTTTCTTATCACCAGCTAAACCTTCTGGACCATTTGCTGTATATTTAAATGTTTTTCCAGCTTGAGAAAGATATGAAATATAAGTAACTAAAGGCGCTGGCACTGTGAAGTTCCATAATGGGAACGCAAATACAACTTTATCAGCTTCTAAAAACTGATTTAAATATTGATCTACTGTAGCAACGGCCTTCTCTTCTTCAGCTGTTAACTCCATTCCTTGACTACGTTTATATCCACCTGAAATAGCGATATTTCCGTAATAAGGAAGATCTAATGCAAATAAATCTAACTCCGTAATTTCTGTATTTGGATTTGCTTCCTTATAAGTACTTACAAATGTTTCATACATTTTTGAACTAATTGCTTGCTCCGCTGGACGATCGTTCGCTTTAACAAATAATACTTTTGACATAGTTTTATTCTCCTCTACTTTTTTATTTTCTTCTTTTTTACCAAATAATGAGCTTAATAATCCCATTCTCTCCACCTAAACTTTCTTTTCATATTCATTATTCATCAGCATTAAAAATCTTATTCCAAGAAAAAGTTTCATCATAACTCGCTGAAACTATCTCATGTAAATACATTGTCTAAATCCGAATTTCAACTTTTTGTTATTTAATTACCTTATGTAAGTGAGTATATTACGACTACTTACTTTAGTCAAGTAACTTTTTAAAAATAAATAAATCTCGAATTAAAGGTAATGAAAAGGTTTTTCATCCGCCAAAATGATAAATCCGAAAACACATAAGTGAAATACCTTGTATAATACAACTAGAGAGGGAAATTCATCTATAGAGAGGATTAATTAATGAGTACTTTAGAAAAGATTCAAACCTTTATCATTCTTGCAGCTGTTATATTCGGGGTTATATTAGGACAATTTAATATGGTACATATGTATTCGGAAAAATTTATTGTCCCCTGCTTATTTTTAATGCTTTACGGATTATTCCTCAGCATTCCATTAAAGGATATAAAAAATGGATTCCGCAACTTAAAATTTGCTGGAACAAGCCTTGGTATTAACTTTATATGGACACCTATTCTTGCTTGGGGATTAGGCGCGTTATTTCTTTCAGATCATCCAGCACTTTGGGTTGGCTTTATTATGTTAATGGTTACTCCATGTACAGATTGGTATTTAATTTTCACAGAGATCGCGAAAGGTAACGTCGCATTATCTACATCAATTCTACCGGTAAATTTAATTTTACAAGTATTATTGCTACCTGTTTATTTACTTTTATTTGCAGGTGTAATGAAAACTGTAGAGATTTCTGTTTTAGTAGAAAGCATCGTTATCGTACTTGTTTTACCATTTGTCTTAGCACATAGTACAAAATGGATAATGAGTAAACTAAAAAAGAAAAATGTATTAGAAGAAAAGTTAATTCCCTTTTTCAGTTCTGCTCAAATCGTATTTTTAAGTTTGGCAATACTAGCGATGTTTGCCTCACAAGGTAAGTACTTATTACAAAATATGAATGTTGTTTTATTGTTACTTATACCAGTGTTACTGTTCTTCATGATTAACTTTATACTAGGACAATTTGTAGGGCGCATTATGCATTTATCCTATGAAGACACAGTAAGCCTAAGCTTAACAACATTAGCGAGAAACTCACCTGTTGCACTTGCTATAGCTGTAACAGCTTTTCCTAACGAACCTCTTATTGCACTTGCATTAGTTATCGGACCTTTAATTGAATTGCCTGTGCTAGCGAGTGTTTCGCAGGTGTTGTTACTTATTAAGAAAAAACAACGAGTGGTAGAAAGTTAACAATAGAAAGAGCCTGCTTTATTAACAGCAGGCTCTTTCTATTAATTCTCAAACACAAAATTAATCTTATTATCTTTCCACTCTAACTTCGCATCAAACGTTTTCTCGCCTTTTTTAAAGCCTTTAATTAAATCGGTCTTCTCACCTTTTAATAGCTTTGTCATGTTTTTTTGCGAAATTGTTTTACTTAATATCTTCTTCGAGATGGTAAAGTCACATTGTGTTGTATTGTAGTTTGAACAACCGTAAAATGTGGACTTGTCAATAACATCGCCATCACATTTTTTACAGTTCCCAACCTTTTTACCTGTTGTAAATTTCGATCCTTTTCGTTCAATCGATTCAACATGTAATCCAGTGAAGTCCCACTTCTCCGACATTTCTACCGCGTCTTCAATAATTTTAGCTGATAGCTTTTTCGTCTGTTCCATGAAAGTAGCTGGTGAAGCTGTACCTTCTCCAATTTCCGCAAGGCGCTGCTCCCATTTCGCAGTCATTTCTGGTGAAGCTAGTATTTTATCACCGATTGCTGTAATTAATACTTTCCCTTTATCTGTTGCGTACACTTGGTTTTTCTGCACATCTATATATTTACGATCCTTCAGCATCGTAATAATACCTGCACGAGTTGCCTCTGTACCTAGACCTTCTGTTTTCTTCAATACTTTCTCAAGCTCTTCATTATCTAAATACTTACCGGCCGTTTTCATTAACGTAATAAGTTGTCCTTCTGTATAACGCTTCGGTGGCTGTGTTTTTCCTTCTTTCACTTTCACCTTTACAACTTTTCCTTGTTCGCCTTCAGCGACAATTGGAAGAATCGTTTCGTCATCTTTATCATCTTGGAAAATAACTTTACGCCAACCTTCTTGAATTTGCTGTTTTCCTTTCGAAATGAACTCAGCACGTTCGTCTACAAGAGTTGTAATCGTTGTGTAGTCAAAGATTGCTACTTCATAATGCGCCGCAATAAGTCTTCTTACGATCATATCGTAAATTTTCTTTTCATCACCTGATAGTTTGCTTGGATTTGTCACTTGCTCTGTCGGTATAATTGCGTAGTGATCTGTAACTTTCTTTTCATTCACATAGCGCTTGTTGTTCATAATTGATTCAATTGGTGCTGGCAATAAACCTTTATATTCATCAAACTGACTTAACTTCTGTAAAATATCAGGGAACGTCGCTGCCTCTCCTTGTGTAACATAGTTAGAATCCGAACGCGGATAAGAGACTATCCCTTTTTGATATAGTGCTTGCGTTATATCTAGCGTCTTTTTCGGTGAAAATTTAAAGGCTTTATTCGCTGTCGCTTGCAGTGCTGATAAATTAAATAAAAACGGCGGCTGAAATTCTTTACGCTCCGTTTTCATCTCTTTTACTACAGCTGGTTTACCTTGGCAAAATGCCGCAATTTTATTTGCCATATCAGGGTCTTTTAGACGAGATTCATTATCTTTCTCCCATTTCCCCTCATACTTCTTTCCTTCTATATTAAAGGTTGCGAACACTTCCCAAAATGGTTCTGACTTAAAGTTCTCGATTTCTTTTTCACGCTTTACGATTAACGCCAATGTTGGAGTTTGTACACGACCAGCGGAAAACACATCATTCATTCCCTTTTTCTTTAGCAAAATACTAAAGACACGCGATGCATTCATACCAACGACCCAGTCGGCGCAAGATCTTGTATATGCTTCGTAATACGTATTAATCGTATCTGATTCATCAAGTAAGTTTTTAAACCCTTGATAAATAGCTTGTTTCGTTAAAGATGAAATCCAAAGACGTTTCATCGGCTTTTGCACGTTGCAAAGATTAATAATGTTTCGTACGATTAGTTCCCCTTCACGCCCGGCATCGCCTGCGTGTATAATTTCTGTTACCCCTGGATTATGTAACAGCTGTTTCACTACATTAAATTGCTTATACTTTGACTTTGTTACTTCAAATTGAAAACGCTCTGGAATCATCGGTAATGTATCGAGCGACCATTTTTTCCACTCAGCGTGATAATATTCTGGATTACATAACTGCGTCAAATGACCAATTGCCCATGTACAGTACGCTCCATTTGGAAATAACTCATTTGCTTCTACTTCTAAATATCCATCTTTCCTGCGATATTTAAACTGTGAAACAAGAGCCAAACCTTGATCTGGTTTCTCGGCAATAATTAATTTCATTTTATAACTCCCTATCTGTATTCCAGTGTTACTTTCATTGTCTATATGTTTAGAAGCGATGATAATACAACAATCTTATTTATCATTCGCGGTTTGCCTCATAAATGTGAGACCTATAATATTATACGCTTATTCTTTATGGCTTCACAATAGAAACTCATTATATAACAATTTCTTTCACATGCTTACAAGCAAAAAAGACGCCCAAAAATCGAGCGTCCTTTCCATTCACTACTACTTGCTTTCATATATTCTATAAAATTTAAAATACAACAATTCCTTATGAAGCATCGTCTACTAAGATAACCATTATTATTTGAAAATTATATTGAACTTACCTTTTTTAAATTGTGCAGATAATTTGCAGATATATATAAGCATAAGTACTCTCCATTTGAACATATGATGAAGTGAATGATAGGACAGGGAGGTATCATGATGTTTACTTATACGTTAACTGCCTTAACACTTTGTTGTATCTCAATTATTATTACATCATATATTTCTAAACGTAAGGGTACCCTAATGGAGTATATGGTATTTATCATGTCTTTTAGTATGAGTATCGGTTTAAGTATAGGTTTTTATTTAGGTATTCTCTTTAAAGGTGAACTACTATATTCTACTTTGCTTGCTATTTTGATTAGTGGTTTTATCGGTCTTTTAGTCGGTCTACGTTTTCACCTGTATACTGCCTTAGAAGGAATGTTCTCTGGATTAATGGCAAGTATGATGGGAGCAATGATTATAGAAATGTTAAATACTCAACAAGCTCATAGTATACTTCTTATTAGCCTCTTACTTACCATAACTATTACCATGTCATGTATGATTCAATTGTTATCAGAGAACTTTTCTACTTATATCCACCGACGGTTTCTATTATTACTTTCCATTAGCGTAGTAATTGTTCTTACTGTATTCGTGACATTCCCAGATCATACTCCCCCATCTTCCTCAGGGCACGATCAACACATGCATTAACACTTGCAATCAAAATTAATAAAGCAGCTATCCAATAAGATAACTGCTTTATATCATAATAAATTACATGAATTTTATATTATTCTGGCTTATTTGGAATATTAGGGTTTGGAACATAATCAGATTTGTAATCTTTATATTTTACTTCTGTTACCATTCCTGCTGAAGCATGGTGTAAATCATGACAGTGGAACATCCATTCACCTGGATTGTCTGCTACAAAGGCTACTTCATATTCTTCTCCTGGTTTTAAGTTCAAAGTATCTTTAACAATTGGAGAACCTTCTATCGGTTTTCCATCTTTACTTAATACTTGGAAGAAATGACCGTGTAAATGCATCGGATGATCGTCTGCTTTAGAGCGATTTACTAATTTTACTTTTACTAAGTCATCCTTTTTCACTGGAATTGGGTCAATATCTGGGAATACCTTTCCGTTAATTGTATATACCATTTCATTTCCATTCATTTGCGTATTCAAGTCCATATTATATGTGGTAGTATACTGCTGGTCTAACGTGAAACTTCCTATTTTTTTAGAACCATATTTCGTCATGTCTAATTTTGATAATTTTTCTTTTTCGTTTGCTTTGTCCTTCATCTCTTTGCTGCCACCATATTCAATAACAGCTTTCATTCCTTTTGCACCTTTATTTTCCGAATGGTCTTCAACATACCATTTCCCAGGATTGTTAGCTGTAAATTCAACATCATAACGTTCCCCTGGTGCGATTGAAATTACTTTATCCTTAATAACTTTTGGATCATTTATTGGCTGGCCATCTGTCGCAATTACTTTTATATCATGACCGTGAACGTGTATATCATGTGATAGATAGCCAGCATTAACAAGGCGGAGACGAACTTTATCTCCTTTACTCACTTTTAATGGTTCCACTAAACCACCGCTTTTACCATTGATAGTGAATAGGTCATACATACTCATATCATGACCTTCCATCTTCATATTCCCATGATCCATGCCTTTCATATCATCATTCTTTTTCATTTTTTCATTATCCTTAGATTTATTACCGTCTGCTTTTTCTGTTTTCCCTTTTGTCATTTCTTTTAACTGCTTATCAATTTCTTCTTTATCTGTTACCCATTCATCTAACATTAATGTGTAATCTTTATCATATTTTTCATTTGTATCTTCTACAACAAGAGCACCATACAAACCTCTATCTAGCTGATTTACAGAATCTTGATGCGAGTGATACCAATACGTTCCTGGTACGTTTGCTTCGAATTCATAAGTGAAACTTTTTCCAGATTCAACCGCATCTTGTGTCACACCTGGAATTCCATCCATGTTATTTGGAACAGGATACCCATGCCAATGAATAGATACTGGTGCAGATAATTCATTTTTTAATGTCACTTTAACTTTTTCACCTTTTTTCACCCGAATTTCTGGACCTGGGGATGAGCCATTAAATGTCCAGACTGGAACAATAACACCATTACTTAGCTTTTGTTTTTCTTCTTTCGCTACTAAAGTAACTTCTGGCCCTTTTACAACTTTCAATGGTTTTGTAGCCGTTTCAGTCTGTTCTGCTTTTTTATCATTCATATTTTGATGATCATTTGTTGTATTTGTGGTCGCAGAACATGCAGCAATTAAAGATATTATGGAGACTGTAACTGTTGTTAATACAAATCTCTTCATGGAAAATCCCCCCCTTTTCTTTTTCAAGATTATTATAGAAGACAATTTTCAAGAAAATATGGAGATGTAAAATGAACAAAATAAAAAGGCGCCCAAAATTGAGCGCCTCTTCCAATTATTGTTTCGTAACAACTTCATCTTCTTTTACATTTACATTATTCTCTCTCATAAATTCTTCAATCTCTGCAACTTCTCTAATGATATCTTTTGACAAGTTTTCATACCCATCTTTTGTTACAAGAATATCATCTTCAATACGAATCCCAATTGATTCTTCTTCAATATACAAACCCGGTTCTATCGTAATAACCATACCTTCTTCTAATACTCTATCTTTGTATGTTCCTACATCATGCGTATCTAAACCGAGGAAGTGGCTCACACCATGATAATAATATTTAGATAGTTCCTCGTCTTCTTGAATTAAACCAATTTCTTTACACTCTTCTGCTAGCACTTTTTTTGTATGTTCATTTAATGCAGCGAATTTTAAACCTGGCTTAATAAGTTCCGTTGTTTCTTTTAATGCTTTTAACACTATATTATATATTTGTTTTTGGCGACTAGAGAATGTTCCACTAGCTGGGAATGTGTAACTAATATCAGCATTATAGTAGTCTTTTTGAGCACCTAAATCGAGCAGTACTAAATCACCTTGCCCCACTTTTGCATCATTATCTTCATAATGCAACACAGTAGCATTTTTACCGCTCGCCAAAATTGTATTAAACGCATGATGTTTAATACCAGATGATTTCAGCGTAAAATCAAAATGAGCTTCTAATTCATATTCCATCATATCTGCTTTTGCATGCTTCAGTACGTTATAAATGCCCTCTTTAGTAACAGCAATAGCTTCTTTTATGATTTCAATTTCTTCTTCCGTTTTAAACACTCGTAATTCACAAATGTTCGGATAAACATTTCCGATTGTAATGTGAGGATATTGTTCTCTTACATGTTTAGCAAACGCTAACGTTTTCGTCTCTGTACCTTTCCACTCACGAAGCTCCAAATCTAAATTCACATGTTTCACATTTTCGGTGAAAAGTGTATTTGACATTGTTTTTTCAAAGCTCTCTATATATACAACTTTCTTTACACCTGATAATTTCTCTGCTTCTTCTTTAGAAACTGTTTTTCCAACCCACTTCTCAAGCACTGGATCTGATTTTTCAATGAAAAGAGTCTCTTCTACACTATTCCCAAACTTTTTTAGCATGAAAATAACATTTGGCTCATTGATTCCCGTTAAGTAGTAAAAATTACGATTCGGCACAAATTTATAATGTGCATCAGCTGACATATGAGGTGCTTGTCCCGCAAATAAAATAGTAATAGATTCCTCCGGTAATGTTTTTACTAATCGTTCTCTATTTTGAGTGAAAAATGTTGACTTCATAATAATCCCCCTAATGTTCTATGTATGCTTTTAAAACTAATTGGCCTCTGTTATTCATTTTATTATTGTTATAATTTTTCGTCAATTTTTAATCCATTTGTAGATGGTGTTGACAAAACAAACTATACGAGTTAAGATAACTATAAATTAGTAAGTAACTAATTTATTTTAAAATAAGAGGTGAACAAAATGAAAAACATTTTATTCCGTATTAATGAATTAACAAAAAAAGAAAAAACTTTAGGATTAAATAGTGCAGAAAAAAAAGAGCAACAAACGTTAAGAAAAAGCTATACGAAAGAATTTCGCGGAAGTTTAGATTCCATTTTACTAAATACAAAAATTGTAGATCCTAGCGGCGAGAACGTTACTCCTATTGCTTTACAGCATGCCCAAGACCGTTTGAAATTTAGCGAATGAGCTCCGCGCTAAAGAATACATTCAATAAAACATAAAAAGAGCTGGAATTCCTATATAGAAATTCCAGCTCTTTTTATTGTCTTTTCTAATTTAGTATACGAGCGATACATAGCAATTCTCCACGATACGATCATCGCAAAGGCAAGTAAGAAAAACATCCCGCTTAATTGCGCCAAATCAATTGATTGACTTAAATATGATTTTAATGCTACCCGTACAGCTAATAAACCAACTAAAATAAATATGAACGCTTTTGACGGTTTCATATATATATCTTCGCCTCTTATTTCAAACTTAGTTGTTTTAATAAGAAATACAGAGAAAATAAGTCCTACGCTAATTGCCTCTACTATTTCTAACGATGTTAATCGAAACTCTGGTAAGAAGTACATCGATGCGCCAGTACTCATAAAGATTGGCGGTAATATAATTTTCTTTTTCGTTACCGGTTTTTTCGCTGACTTAAATCGAAGAAACATTACTCCAACGGCCATACAAACTGCTACGATACTTGATAAAAGTGCTAAACTCATATTCTCCACTCCTATCTATTTAAATGACTTTTTTAGCAAAATCATAAACCAAACAAGCCCGACACTAATAATGACATGAGCTAATCCAGCCATATGGCTTAAACCGTTAAAGTCTGTTCCGTTTACTTGTAGAAGACCTCTAAATACCATTGTAGCGATAGTAAAAATTAATCCTGCATTATAAACAACAAACCATGCACGAAAGCTTTTTGTTTCTTGTACATGAAACACTTTAAATAAAGCTAATGCAACCAAAAAGAATATGAATCCTAATACTAATACGTGCGTATGCACTAGCTGTAACATAGTGGATCCTTTAATTCCTTGTGCTTTTGTATATTCTCTTGCAAATACACCTGATAATAAACCAATAATTAAGTACATGAATGCTGCATTATATAATTTCTTCATTATATTCCTCCTGCTGTAGAACGACAATTAATATCGTCACTTTCTATATTCGCTGCAATCATTTTACTCAAAGTTTATGAACGGAATATGAACAGAATATTACATTGTTCTTTTATACAAAAAAAGACCTTCCACAACTGTTGATTGTGGAAGGCCCTTTTATCTTATTTTAAATCTTCAATTGAGAAAGCACCCGGCAACAACTGTTCGACCGTCACTTCTTTTTCATCGCCTTTTACATTCGTTAGTAAAACGGGCATTTTCGGATCACAAAATTCAGCAATAACTTGTCTACATGCACCACATGGTGAAATTGGTCCGTCAGTTTCGCCTGTAATGACTAGATAACTAAAGTCGCGCTCACCTTCTGATACTGCTTTAAAGATTGCCGTTCTTTCTGCACAGTTACATAATCCGTAAGAAGCATTTTCTATATTACAACCAGTATAGATTTTACCTTCTTTCGTAACTAACGCTGCACCAACAGGAAATTTTGAATACGGAATATACGCTTTAGATAACATCTTATTTGCTTCTTCAATATATTTTTTCTTATCCATATTATTTCCTCCTCAAAGTAAATGTAATTATGATTAATCAGTAATAACTGTATGAACTAATTTAGGAGCCACTGCTGTTTCAGAGATAGAAATGTTTTCATAAATTTTTGCTTTTACATCTTCTACATTTTCACGATTTGCGTAAATCGTTACGAATGGCTCGCCTTCTTTTACTGCATCGCCAACTTTTTTACGTAGCATTAAACCTACAGCTAAATCAATTTCATCTTCTTTCGTTGCACGACCTGCACCAAGTAGCATAGCTGCGATACCGATTTCATCTGCAACAATGTTTGAAATAACACCTGAAGTTTTAGCAGGTACATCAATTACATACTTCGCCTGTGGCATTTTTTCTGGATTATCTACAATTGAGCTGTCTCCACCTTGATTGCTTAAGAACTCTTTAAATTTCTCAGTTGCTTTTCCATTTTTCATAACTTCAATTAACATTTCACGGGCTTCTTCTAATGTATTAGCTTTTTTCGCAAGTACAACCATTTGACTTCCTAATACAAGTACTAATTCTGTTAAATCTTCCGGACCTTCACCTTTTAAAGTATCAATTGCTTCCTTCACTTCTAGAGCGTTACCAATCGCAAAACCAAGAGGTTGTGACATATCTGAAATAACTGCCATCGTTTGACGTCCAACATTATTTCCGATACGTACCATTGCATGTGCTAATTCTTTTGCATCCTCTTCTGTTTTCATAAATGCTCCTGCACCTGTTTTTACATCAAGTACGATTGCATCGGCGCCAGCTGCAATTTTTTTACTCATAATTGAACTTGCGATTAGAGGAATTGAGTTTACCGTTCCTGTTACATCACGTAATGCATAGATTTTTTTATCAGCAGGTGTTAAATTTCCAGTTTGTCCGATAACGGCCACTTTGTCACGGTTTACAATATCAATGAATTGTTCTTTCGTAATTTCAACGTGGAATCCTTCTACTGCTTCTAATTTGTCAATTGTTCCGCCCGTATGTCCTAAACCACGGCCAGACATTTTTGCTACTGGTACATCTAAAGCAGCAACTAATGGTCCTAATACTAATGTTGTTGTATCCCCAACACCGCCAGTTGAATGCTTATCTACTTTAATGCCTTCAATTGCTGATAAGTCGATAGTTTCTCCAGACTCAACCATTGCCATTGTTAAGTCTGCACGTTCACGATCCGTCATATCCTGGAAGAAGATTGCCATTGCAAGTGCACTCACTTGATAATCAGGAATACTTCCGTCTGTATAACCATTAATAAAGAAATTAATTTCTTCAGTCGTTAATTCTTTTCCATCACGTTTTTTCGCAATAATATCTACCATTCTCATTACAATCACCATTCCTTTTCATATTATATGAATCTATTAAAATAGTAAGCCAACAACCGTTGCTGATAAGAAACTTACTAATGTTGCACCGAAAAGTAATTTCAAGCCGAATCTTGCGACTACATTCCCTTGTTTTTCATTTAAGCTTTTCACTGCTCCCGCAATAATTCCAATTGAAGAGAAGTTTGCAAATGAAACTAAGAATACAGATATAATCGCTGTTGTTCTAGCTGAGAAATTAAAGTTTCCTTGTGCTAAATCTGTCATAGCTACAAATTCATTTGATACAAGTTTTGTCGCCATAATATTGCCGGCATTAACTGCTTCATGCCACGGAACGCTCATAATAAATGCAAATGGTGCAAATACATAACCAAGAATTTCTTGGAATGAGATACCGATTACACCTTTAAATAATGCATTAATAAAGGCAATCAGAGCAACGAAACCAACTAACATAGCTGCTACTGTAATCGCAACTTTAAATCCATCTATAATATATTCCCCTAATACTTCAAAAAAGGTCTTTTTCTCTTCTTCTTGTACTTCTAACATATCTTCTTCTTCAGTAACCTCATATGGGTTAATAATAGAAGCAATTATAAAACCACCAAATAAGTTAAGTACTAAAGCGGTTACTACATATTGCGGCTTCAATAAAACCATGTACGATCCAACGATAGACATTGAAACTGTAGACATTGCAGATGCACATAAAGTGTACATTCTTTTTTCTGGCAATAATCCTAGTTGTTTTTTTACTGAAATAAACACTTCAGATTGTCCTAAAATTGCAGAAGCTACCGCGTTATATGACTCAAGTTTCCCCATACCGTTTACTTTACTTAAAGCTAGACCAATATATTTCACGATAAAAGGCAGTATTTTAATATGTTGTAAGATACCTATTAACGCTGATATAAATACAATTGGCATTAATACCCCTAAAAAGAATGAAAACTCTTTTTGATTTACTAATCCACCAAATACGAAATTGACACCATCAGCGGCATACTTTAATAATTCTCCAAAACCATCAGCGATTCCGCTAATTAATATATTCCCAATACTCGTATTTAATAATAAAAATCCCAAAATGAATTGTAATATAACCATCGTTATGATTGGGCGAAATTTGACTTTCTTTTTATCATTACTAGCAAGCCAAGCGATACCTAAAATCAATACGAGGCCTAAAACACCGATTAAGTATTTCATAAGCCGTCTCCTCCCATTCGTATCCGCTTACATTTTTTTCAATTGTTAAAGCAATAGATACACTTTACTTTAAACGTGTATCTATTGCTCTTTACTTCATTATTAATTAGTAGTTATCTGTAGCACCTTTTGCATCATTTAATACGATTGCAACACTAGCACTTGCTCCAACGCGAGAAGCTCCAGCAGCTACCATTTTATCTGCATCTTCACGTGTACGAACGCCACCAGATGCTTTTACACCAACGTTTGGTCCAACTGTTTTACGCATTAATGCGATATCTTCTGCAGTTGCTCCGCCAGTTGAGAATCCAGTTGAAGTTTTTACGAAATCAGCACCAGCTTTCACTGATAATTCACAAGCACGAACTTTTTCTTCGTCTGTTAGAAGGCAAGTTTCAATAATAACTTTTACAAGAGCTTTTCCTTTCGCTGCTTGTACTACTTCATGAATATCTTTTTCAACGAACTCATTGTCGCCATCTTTTAAAGCACCTACGTTGATTACCATATCAACTTCAGTTGCACCTTTTGCAATTACATCTTTTGTTTCGAATACTTTTGTTTCAGTAGTGTTCGCACCTAATGGGAATCCGATAACAGTACAAACGTCTACATCGTGTCCAGCTAACTCGTCAGCCGCTAATTTTACCCACGTAGGATTAATACAAACAGAAGCGAAATTATATTTTTTTGCCTCTTCAATTACTTTCATAACATCTTCTTTAGTAGAATTCGGTTTTAAAACTGTATGGTCAATTAACTTTGCAATGTTCATTATCTTCACTCCTTATATCTTTTAACAACTTCATTCTAACTCTTAGTTGAACAAATGTAAATACACTTTTGAAATTTTGTTCATTAATTTCCACAAGGGAATTTATTGTTATAAATTGAAAATAGTGTAAAATTAAAAATAAAGGATGTGAACCACTTGTTTAAATCAAAATTCTTTATATTTACATTGCTAGTATGCACCTCACTATCCATATTTATTTTTCAAAAAAGGGAAGTTATTTTCCAAGAAGGTAACCCAATTCCATTTGCTTTAGCTATGTCTAAGATGGCTATTCAAGATAAAGAGATGGTGGAAGTAGAACCGATAGATGATCAATCCCCATACTTAGTAAAACGCGGAAAAATGGAACCTTTTATCGATATGATGGAGCAAGATGGATGGAGTTTTGTAGACAGAGATATTATGGCTAACTCACTAACTTTTGAAAAAGGAGATCAAACGAAGAGCGTCGCTTACAAATACTTTACAAGATACTACACCTTGATTTATTCATAGTAAAATAAAAGGCTTTCTCAAAA